>NVSS01000164.1 GCA_002732805.1 Coxiella sp. (in: g-proteobacteria) | reverse complement strand
GCATCAAGGTGGATCCATTTGGGTAAACTCCATTGATGGCAAAGGAACAACATTTTACTTTACATTTGGCAATCACAAAAACAATCAAAAGGATGACTAGCATGGAAACGGAAATTATTTTAATTGTTGAGGACAATGATGAAGATTTTGAGCTTGCGCAAAGAGCACTACGTAAGGCCGGCCTAGGGAACAAGGTTATGCGTTGCGAGGATGGTGATGATGCACTGGATTATTTGTACCAACGCAAAAAATATGCGGATGCGTCATCCGCACCACGCCCCAACGTCGTGTTACTTGACCTCAATCTACCCGGCACAGATGGGCGTGAGGTGCTCGAAATTATGAAAAAAGATGATGACCTTAAAATCATTCCTGTCATTGTGCTCACCACATCAAATAGCGAGCGTGACATTAATGCCTGTTATTTGGCTGGGGCAAATAGCTATATGCAAAAACCTATCGAATTCAGCTCGTACATCGAAGCTATTCAACGGCTTAAAGATTATTGGTTCGATGTCGTTATTGTCCCAAAAGCAGGGAAATAAATGGAGCCCATAAAATTATTAATCGTTGATGATAATGAAGATGATAGAATTCTGTATAAACGTCTTTTATTAAAAAAATATAAAAACGTATATACCATTACCGAGGCAAATAATGGCGAAGAAGGGCTTGCCGCTTGCAAAACTACGCCACCCGATTGTGTTTTATTAGATTATAATATGCCCGACATGAATGGTCTTGAATGGGTCGACAAAATTACGGCTGATCCTCAATGTGCTGCTATTCCTATGGTGATGTTAACCGGACAGGGCAGTGAAAAATTAGCAGCGCTCGCCATTCAAAAAGGTGTGTTTGATTACGCGGTTAAAGCCAACCTGATGGCCGAAGAATTACACCACATTATCGGTAATACAATCGAAAAAGCGCGCTTATTAGATCAAGTTGACGCACAACGTAATGAACTCGAAAAAATGGCGCATCATGATCACCTCACTGGATTAGACAATCGCTTTTCCTTTGAAAAAGCGCTCAACCTAGAAATAAAGCGCGCGAAACGGCATAATTTATTATTTGCTGTCTTATTTCTTGACCTCGATGACTTTAAAAAGGTCAACGATGAATTTGGTCACGATATTGGCGATCTACTCCTCAATGAAGCCTCTTCTCGCCTCACGTATTCAATACGTGATAATGATTCGATTGCACGATTTGGCGGTGATGAGTTTGCTATTATTCTTGAAAATATAAACCATGCACGTTATGCCGGGGTGATCGCTTCTAAAATTATTCAATCACTTGAAACGAAATATATCATTGAGAATAAAGAACTATCGGTAAAAGCAAGCATTGGTATTGCGTGTTACCCCCTTGCAGGAAAGACGACAACATCCCTTCTGAAAAGTGCTGACATGGCAATGTATCATGCCAAAAATTCCGGCAAAAGCTGCTTTAAATATTATACCGAAAGCCTTAATGACAAATTCCAGAAAAAAATGCAGTTAGAACGACTCTCCCATGATGCCATCGTGAATGATGAATGCTACCTTTTATACCAACCTATCTATGAGCTCGCGACTCAGCAGATTGTGGCCGTTGAATCTTTAATACGCTGGAATCACCCCGATTTTGGCACCATTGAGCCCGATGAATTTATTCCCATCGCTGAAGAAACCGGTGCCATTGATCCTATTGGACAGTGGGCGTTAAGACAAGCCTTACAGCAATATAGTGAGTGGATGGCTAACCATTCAGATCACCCACTGCAAATTACCATTAACGTATCACCTATCCAATTATTGGATAACACCTTTATTGAATTGTTAAACTACTTACTCAAGAAATTTAAATTAGATCCCAGCCATGTTGCCATTGAGCTAACCGAAACCGCTATCATGAAATCGGATGGCATTATTGATAACTTACGCCACATTCATTCATTAGGCATGAAAATCGCCGTCGATGATTTTGGCACCGGTTTTTCGTCCTTACGCCACCTATATGAGCTGCCCATTGATATTATAAAAATCGATATATCCATCATTTCCAAAGTGACCATGGACGATACGATGGTAAAGATGGTGAAATCAATTATCTCAATTGCGCAACATTTCGGTCTTGATGTTATCGCCGAAGGCGTTGAAACAGAAGAACAATTACATTTCTTAAAAGAAGCAAGTTGTACGTATGCACAAGGCTTTTATTTTTCGAAACCATTGCCGCCGAATGAAATAGCCAAGTTACTATAATACACCCCCGTCCCCGAAAAGGTGCCTGGCACCGAAAATGACTTTATGCGATACTGCGCCTATGATTTCACTTATTGTCGCTATGTCTAAAAACCGCGTGATTGGTAACGAAGGAAAAATCCCATGGCACTTGCCTAATGATTTTAAACACTTCAAACAAGTCACGCTCGGAAAGCCCATTATTATGGGGCGTAAAACCCATGAAAGCATCGGGCGACCCTTACCTGGACGGCGCAATATCGTCGTGACACGGCAATCGGATTATCTAGCGGACGGTTGTGATGTCTTTCAAAGTATTGATGCCGCATTAGACGCGGTGGCAAGTGAACCTGAGATCATGATCATTGGTGGTAGTACCCTGTATGAGCAAACCCTTGAGCGCGCCGATCGCATTTACTTAACAATTGTTGACACGACCCTTGATGGCGACGCGTATTTTCCTGAGCTAGATCCCGAGCATTGGCAGCTACTTACCGCCGAAAACCACCCAAGTGATGCGACACATCAGTATGATTACACGTTCCAGACGCTTCAGCGAGATACCTTTTAATTGTCGGCACAGACATTTCCATAAGCGTATCATAGTCCATAACGGCACGACCGTTTGTAAGCTGCCCGATGGTATAACCCAGCAATCCTAAAAATTCATTTCGCTCCACCAAGCGCGAAAGGCTCCTTGGTGCACGATCGAGCCGGTCTTTTGTGGCATCTAGATATGCATAAAGCCCTGCCGTGGGTTCGCCAACAACAGAGCCGAACCACCCCTTACTATGTTCAAAGGCGAGCGTTGCTTTCGATTTGGTTCTAATAAAATTAAACCTCTGATAAGCATCTTCAACTGAACAAGAAAGCGCATTGGTGTCATGCCTATAAAGCTCAGGTAATTCGTGCTGTGAAAAGCTCGGCGTATAAGGAAGCCAATCAAACACCATTTGTGGCTGTGCCTCATCTTGAACGTCTATTGAAACAGCGCTAACGCTGATTCCGCCGTCCCCTACGTCAGAAGCGCACGCTCCACTATTCAGCCGTCGCAACAGCTTTTCAAAAACCTGCCTGAGACCATTCAAGTGATTCGCCATGCGGGGCACTAAACCTTCGTAGATGCCAGGCAGGAGCTCAAGGCTTACGGCAAAACGTAGGCGCATATTCTGTGCTGCATCATTCTGCAAAACAACATCCAGCAGGGGGATTGGCTTCGTTAATATCGTTGTAATCTCAGTAACTATAACATCAAGACCATGATCACTGATAAAGTTAGGGTAAGCGCTTATAAAAAACAAACTATAACGAAAAAAAATATCGGCG
This sequence comes from Coxiella sp. (in: g-proteobacteria), assembly GCA_002732805.1. Taxonomy (GTDB): domain Bacteria; phylum Pseudomonadota; class Gammaproteobacteria; order Coxiellales; family Coxiellaceae. The sequence continues at coordinate 2,256 of NVSS01000164.1, read as the reverse complement.
GTAAGTAAAGCTAACCGTGTGGCCTGGAATGAGGAGTCCAAAATCTCTTGCTTGCCCGAACAAAAAATCAGTATGCCTTTTATGTCAGTGAGTGTTTTATTACTTTGTTCGCTGGTCCAGCGATGCCCTTTTGATTGTTCATATATAATTTTCAATACGGCATAGGGCTCAGCCCAGTCACCGTCACCTTGCAGCTTTTTAACCACTTTGTCTGATGGATACTCACTCAGAATACGCATACGAGCGCTTGTTATCAAGTCACGGCTCATCACCACTCCCCCCCACTTACTAGATTCAAGGGTAGAGTAATATAAAATCACTTAATATTATAGGAAAAAATCCGCTTATCTTCGATGCGAATAGCGGTTAGCGCTTGTCCGTACACACAGCCCGTATCCAGAGCATACACATCGTCCACCGGGCACATGCCGTTTATCGCTGCCCAATGACCAAAGAAAATTGGTGTTTCTTGATGCCACCAATGATACCAAGGTTTGTATTTTTCTGGATTATACGATTCTTTGTATTTACTTTTTAAATCCAATTTTCCTTCTTCTGAGCAAAATCGCATACGCGTAAAGGCATTCATGATATAACGTAATCGGTCATAGCCCTGCAAATCATCGCTCCATTGCCGTGGCTTTTTGCCTTCAATATGCGATAGAAACGGGCTGTTTTTATCCGCGCTAAACTGCGCGTGCAATTCATCGGCAAGCGCTTTCGCCTGTGCAACCGACCATTGCGGTGGAATGCCCGCATGCACCATCAAACCAAACTCCGCTTCAATCACAAACGGTAAGTGGCGCACCCACTCAATCAGCTCAATTTTATCCGGTGCATTTAATACGTCATCAAAGGTATTGCTCTTGAGACGCTGTACGTGTTCGTAAGCCTCTAATACCAAATACACATCATGGTTGCCAAGCACCACCAAGGGATCTTTTAACGATTTCACAAAGCGCAACGTTTCCAAAGAATTGGGGCCACGGTTCACCAAGTCACCCACAAAACCTAAGCGATCACGATCTGGGTTGTAATCAATAAGCTCAAGCAGGGACTGTAAATCATGGTAGCAGCCCTGCACATCACCAATGATATAGGTGCTAATGATGCAACTCCTCATTCAGTGCAACATGGTCATTTTCAAGCGCGATACCAAGCTTTGTCTCTGCGCCCTTGAGGATAGATTCTATTAGCGATGGTCGCACACTGTAATCACGGTAATGTGCCACACCGAACTGGGTTTTCATAATAGTCCATAAATCACCGGTGCCGTCCACAATGCCCAAGCTTACCGCATGAGAACCGGTCCAAAAATCACCCGAAAACAATTCTGATGGCTTGCCATGCAAGCGGCCCTTACGCCCCAACAATACATCTTGAATGAAGTTTTTATGTACTTGATCGAGCACGGCCGTCACTTTTTTGCGATCTTTTAGGGAGACCGGCATAAACGGATCCAAGCGATCCTTGTTGGTCCCTGCTGTAAAGACGCGTCGTGTAATGCCCAATTTTTTAATCGCATCTGTAAATCCGAAGCCGCTCATAATGACACCAATCGAGCCAGTCAAGGTGTCCTTATGCACATAAATTTTATCGGCTGCCGTTGCAACTAAATAGGCGCCTGATGCCAATGCATCTTGCCCCACCACCACAACTTTCTTATGAAATTTACGTTTTAAGAACTCAATACGATCATGAATGATGGTCGCCTGTACCGGACTGCCGCCCGGCGAGTTAATTTGTAAAATAACGCCACGCGAATGCGGATCCGCAAAGGCTTTATCCAAACGCGGTATCACTTTATAAGCCGAAAAATTTGAACCCGGCATAATCACACCATTTAAACGAACAAGCGAGATGTAAGATGCGCCAGCAGACGGGTCTGCAGGCCGCGTCACCGCAAAAATAAAGAAATACACCAGCAGGATAAAGAGAATCCATACAAACATACGGATGATGCTCCAGCGACGGTCTTTACGCCGCTCATTTAGCAATGCGCTAATGAGCTCTTTTGAAAGTAAACTATTCTCTGTGTTATCACTCATTATTGAATCACCTTATTTGTTTTCTTTAAATACCCAAATATCGCAATGGGCATAATGCAAAATAGCATTCGCGCGCGATCCGAGTAGCATATCCATAGTGCCGTGCCCATGCGAGCCAACCACGATTAAATCCGCCTTTATTTTCTTGGCGTATTCCGACACGGCTATTTTCACTGAGCCACTGCCCAAAAAGACATTTTCTTGGTCA
>NVSS01000163.1 GCA_002732805.1 Coxiella sp. (in: g-proteobacteria) | reverse complement strand
CCTAAATTTCAGGAATTTGCTAAAATGGTTGAAATTACAGCGTAAAGTTCGTTAAAATAATTACAGCGTAGCCTTTAGTGACTCACTTTTGACGGAACCGAATAATCGAATTGAACAATCACACCGAGGAATCAAATCAAGGTATAACGTGATGAAGGGATTTAAAAATATTTTCTGTGCTCTGAGATTCTGCACCATATTTGAAGAGATACAGCAATTTTTTCGCGCCAAACATAATGATCGTGGCACATCTGTATCTAAAATTAAAGGGTTTCATAAATTACTGCTAAAAACAGCCTAACAAATGAATTAAATGGAGATGTTGATTGGTTAATGCTGAACTTTTACAGATCCATTTTATGCATTAGCGGCGTAGTTGCGCCTGGGAAAGGTTCGTTTATTGCAAAAATAAAAATTTCGACACAACCCCTTACAGCCACCACAGGCGCCAAAAAAGGGGCTGCTTTTTTACAGAACCTTAAATTACAATAGACAAGTTATGGTTTATAAGTCCATCTGGTATGATATTAAGAAATCCATTACAAATTGATTTTTCAATTAATGAATTTTTTGTTGTACATTTCATTTTGTTTTTTATATTTTCAATGTAACCTTCAACAGTACGACATGAAATTTTCATAATTTTAGAAATTTCTTTTGCTGTTTTTCCACGAACGATAAAAAAGAGAAGCTGTAGCTCTCTTTTTGTTAAGGTATAAAATGTATTTTCTATTGTAAATCGATACCCCTTTTTTTTATCTGCTGTAGTGAAGTATCGTTCATTTATTTTTCCTAAAGACACGCCTAGTTGCATTAAGGATCCTTGGTCAATTTCGCTCGCCTGATAGAGAACTCCGTTAACCACACCATTTTTATCATTTGTCAGTCTCCTTTCACCTAAAAATATTTTTATTTGGCCATCTGAAAATCGATGTATATCAAGCGTTTTAATTGGGATCATGTCTGCTAATATTTTACGGTCGTGCCGGATAAAATCCTCAGCAGAATTAACAACTTCACACTGAATATCGTATGAGTTCAGCCCCAGCATATCATCGACAGATTTAAAGCCAAAGCTTTTGGCTATAAGTAAGTTAGCAGCACAATATTTCAAGTCTAAATCTTTATATATAAAGGCGCCAGGTAGCTGGCTAATTATTTCTTCAACTGGAATGTTAACTTTACTCATACCCCCCCCTCCTGCCAGTACCCCGTATTCAGTACGGTGGTTTCCGACGGCTTGCTTAGGGATAATATATCAATTCTTAATTAAAAGATAGAATTGCTGGTCTTTATGCGCACAATCATACGACCATGATTTAGCAGGCGGGGGACAGAGAATTCTTATCTTTAATTATGTAATACTTTAAAGAGAAATAATTTCATCAGTGCGTATTTATATGCTGAGCTTTGGTAAAAGAGATTTAGGAGATAGTAATTATGCTTATACCACAAGAATTAATAGATCAAGCCGTTGCTGACGGTATTATTACCCTCGATCGTTATCTTCAACTCCCGGATATTGATCGCGTTACCATGAAATATCTTTTTTCAGCCGATGGGCGACAAGCGGTTACTGACGGTATTATTACTCTTGATCGTTATCTTAAAATCCCGTGGTCTGATCGCGTTACCATGAAATATCTTTTTTCGGTTCTGTCAAAACTCAGCCACTGACCACAATAATATGATGTATGAGGCATCCGTTTTCAACCACAACATAATGTGCTTTTTTTGAGAAATGTGCTGAGTTTTGACGGAACCCAAAAAGGGACTGCTTTTTTACAGAACCCACCTTTGAAATGCTTCCAGTTAAACAGTGATTTTTCATTTTTGAATTTCTTTACTGTCATACTATAATATTCCCGGCTTGATTTTTGCAACAGTGCCGTGTATGTTACGCATACGTTACCCCCACCCATAATCATAAGGAGACTGCTCGTGCCGAATAATAATCAACTATTCTCTATTGCAAAGGGGATTATGTCAAACCCAGAGAGAAAACGTGCTGCCACAAAATCTTTGTGCGCGGCTGTTGGTATGTTTTCTGTGAGTGCTATTACGATTAAGGCCATGATGGATTGTAGCAAGCAACCCAATGAAGTCGCCACAAATGGTTCGCCTAAAGTGATTCCTAGGAAGGGTCCTACCAATTAAGTTTTATTTTGAATCTTACTTGCATAATTTATTAGGAATTTAATAAATTCCAAAAAGGAGAATTGAAATGCGTCCAAGCTATCGTCTTGATCTGTATCCCGCAGCCGAAGGAAATGTGTCTTCAGCAATTGTTTCAGGAGAGACTGCGTTACTTGAACAATGGAAAAGCGAAGCGATTTTTCAAAAGTCGATCGATCAACGGCGTCAATCGGAACCATTCGTATTTTATGATGGCCCTCCCTTTGCAACAGGATTACCACACTACGGTCATGCATTGGCTGGGATAATTAAGGACGCAATTCCAAGATATCAAACAATGCAAGGGAAGCGCGTTGAACGTAACTTTGGTTGGGATTGTCATGGTGTGCCTGTCGAATATCAAATTGAAAAAGAGCGTAAATTGCATGGTCATAAAGACATTCGAGCAATGGGCATTAAGGCTTTTAACGGGGCGTGTCGCGATATTGTCATGAAATACACAACTGAATGGCGCAGTTTTGTTGAGCGTTCCGGACGTTTTATTGACATGGAGAATGATTATAAAACCATGGATCGAGACTTCATGGATTCTGTGTGGTCTGTATTTGGTATGTTAGATGCTAAGAAATTTGTGTATGAAGGAAAAAAAATTGTTGCGTTTTCAGCAGGGCTGGGTACGCCGCTATCAAATTTTGAGGTAGAGCAAAACTATCAAGATACAATGGACCCATCACTCACGGTAAGTTTTCCTTTACAAGATGACCCTAATACGATTTTGTTGGTGTGGACGACCACACCTTGGACATTGCCAACTAACGTTGCAATCGCTGTGAATCCAGCCGTTGAATACGTTGCTGTGCAGCGTGAGGATAAGCGTTACATTGTCGCTAAAAAATTGGCATCAGAATATTTTGAAGTGGCGGAATGTGCTGCAGCTGAAGTTGTGGATATCAACACCCTCGTTGGGAAAAAATATGTGCCAATATTTCGAGTACCGGCTGCTGAATCTGAGGCATCCTATCAAGTGCTAGTGTGTGGGCATGCATCGGATGAGGCGGGCACAGGGTTGGTCCATACGTCTCCTGCATTTGGTGAAGACGATTACCACCTGGGACAGGAACATCGGTTACCCGCAATTGACTTACTGAATGAAAATGGAAAATTCCAGAAAGATGCAGAGGTCTATTCAAACGATGAAAAAATTGTATTGGCTGATATGTTATTTAAAGATGCGGATAACCCCTTGACCGCAGCTATGCAAAAAGCGGGGCGTGCTTTTCGTGTCTCAGAAGCCGAGCATAGATATCCTTTTTGTCCACGTACTGAAACACCGTTATTTTACCGCGCCATACCAACGTGGTATCTCAAAGTGACTGCTGTAAAAGAAAATTTAATTGCCAACAACAATAAAATTACGTGGTCTCCTGAATTTGTAGGCTCTGAACGTTTTGGCAACTGGTTGGAGCAAACGAGAGACTGGGCCGTGTCTCGGAACCGTTACTGGGGTTGCCCTATTCCCATTTGGCGTAATGTCGAGGATTCCAATGACTGGTTTGTTGTGTCATCTAGAGCAGATCTTGAAAGACTGGCGGGAACAGGTGAATTGCATGATCTACACAGAGATTTTATCGATCAACTGACAATAGAGAAAGATGGGAAGACTTATCAACGTGTGTCAGAAGTATTTGATTGCTGGTTTGAATCTGGTGCGATGCCATATGCAGAAAAACATTTCCCGCGTGAGCTGTCTGAAAAAGAGTTATTAGAAACACGTTTGCCGGCTGATTTTATTGCCGAAGGTTTGGATCAAACACGTGGTTGGTTTTATACATTACTTGTACTATCGACCATGTTATTCAATCGCCCACCCTTTAAGCATTGTGTTGTGACAGGTATATTGCTCGGAAATGATGGCAAGAAGATGAGCAAGTCAATTGGTAATTACGAACCAATTGATGATGTTTTTGAAAAATATGGTGCAGATGCACTGCGTTTTGTATTGTTAAATTCTCCAGCAACCCGTGCTGAAAGTTTTTCAGTGACAGACGTCATATTGCGTGAAGCAGTATCACGTTTTTTAATTCCAATCCAAAATCTCTACCATTTTTTTGCGGAGAAGGCTAATCTTTTTGGTTTTAAGCCAGTGACATTAGAGCGGTTAGATACACTGTCTGGATTAGATATGTGGATGCTGTATCTTATTGAGCAGTATAAAATAACATGTACTGAGGCTTACGATAATTACGATATGGCAGCAGTGTGTAAGGCATCCTTGAGTCTTATTGAGGGTTTTTCGGGTTGGTATGTTCGAAATATCAAACATGCATTTAAAAACGAAAATTCTGTACTGATGAAAAGCCATCTCAATGTATTGCATTATTGTTTAGAGGCAGTAGCACATACAATGGCGCCGATTACACCTTTTATAGCAGATCAATTATATCAACAGCTGGGGTTGAGTCAGTTTTATGGCTATCAGGAGTCTGTGCATTTGCAGAGAATGCCACAGGCTAAACCTGTGGCACAATATGAGGCCAGTTTCCGTCAGGGTAACCTCATCCGTATGGTTGTTCAAATGGCAAATAAAATTAGGGAGGAACAGCAGATTCGTTTACGTCAACCATTGGCAAAATTGACAATATCTGCAGCACTTATGGAGCGGCTTGACGAATATTGGTTGGGCATGCTGAAGCAAGAAGCGAATGTCAAAGAGGTTATTTGTACTGACCAGCGCTTGGATGAATCATCAATAGAGTGGTCCATTGAACTCAACTGTAGAGCGCTTGGTCCGAAGCTCAAAAAAAGATTTTCAGCTTTGCAGACTGCGGTTGCTGAGAAAGCGTTTGATTTATCTAAAGACCGGGGAACGTTGACTGTTGGAGATATTGTCATTACAAAAAAATCAGGAGATTTTTATGTTGTTGCAGTAGAAACCCCAAGGCCTAATGTAAAACAATCAAAGGAGGCTGGTATCACTATTGAGCTTGATTTGGCTTTGACGGCTGAGTTGATGAAAGAGGGTGAGGTTAGGGACTTGCAACATGCGATGCAGGATTTAAGAAAGGCAGCGCAATGTCAAACGACAGATAATATTACGATATTTTTGCCTGCGGAAATTTGTCAGCTTATGAAAAATTTGCAACAAGCTGGTGATGTGGGCTCTCCTTATCTAGTATTTGAAAGTAAGCAGCAACGCATTAAATCCTTAGATGCCAGTCAGTTAGAGCAATCACAAGTTGATGCAGCTGCAGCGAAGGAGGTAGATGAACAGCATAGAATTGTGTCATTTAAACTGAATAGAAAAGAATACACTGCAGTGGTTGTGGTCACCCCAGAAGTTACTGTGAGTGCTACGGCTACTCAGCGGGTGGGAGCTCCTAGGCGAGTTTTATCAGCGTCTCCTCGAGAGGGGGGTGAAAGAGTCACTTTTCTATAACAAATTTAGAATATGATGATCCAGATTGTAACTTATTGATTAATAGATTAGTGTGGATTCATGCGCCAAGGCAAGGGGGGGCAATAGTAGACGCTACTCTCTGATTTGATAATTAACTATTTTTATTGAGAGAGGATGTTTTATGCCGACTAATAGTGAATCCACTGAAAAATTAAAACAATATTCGCCATATCCTTTTATGGCAGGTTTTGCTGCGGGCGGTTCCATTGCTGCCATAACGTT
>NVSS01000162.1 GCA_002732805.1 Coxiella sp. (in: g-proteobacteria) | reverse complement strand
TAAAAAAAAAATAGTCACCGCACGTACCCCTGGGAAATTAATTTTATCTGGTGAGCATGCTGTTGTACACGGTGCGCCTGCATTGGCCATAGCCATCAATCGTCACATTGAAACCACCGTACAAAAAGGCAATGGCCCTGACATTCTATTCGACATTAAATCACTCGGCCTGCAAAAACATATCCCACTCGTCATCGTTAATAAAATTAAAGACAAGATAGCGAAACAATACAAAAAATTCCGTGATGGCAAGCTGTCCATTACCGATGTTCTTAAGCAGCCCATTGATCTTGCCTATTATACGTTTGCCAATGTCTTTGAAGGCATTACCGGTGGCATGGAAGCAGGCAGTGAAATTTCGATTCATTCTGACATCCCGATGAGCTGTGGCATGGGCTCATCAGCGGCAAGCACCACCTGCCTACTGACCGCCTTAAACGAAGCCTATACGTTAACGTTACCTCAGTCCAAATTGATCAAGCTCGCTATTGAATCGGAATCCTTACAACACGGTATATCCAGCGGACTTGATGTGCATGTCGTGACACAAGGCGGTTGTTTATATTTTCAAAAAGGCGCGTCTGAAACACGTTCGCTGCCTCAATTTCCACTGCATATTGCCATGACCGGCAAACCAATCAGCTCAACAGGCGATTGCGTGGAAGCGGTTGCACCTTTGTTTGAGAATAGCGACTTACTACAACGCTTCACCGAAACAACTCAACAACTTGATCAGGCTATACAAGAAAATGATTTGACGACCATTAAAAAAATGATACGCCGCAACCATCAATTACTCGTTGAAATTGGCGTCGTCCCACCTATCGTTCAAACGTTCATCAATCAACTTGAAAGCGCAGATGTAGCCGCGAAAATTTGTGGCGCCGGTGCGATTGCCGGCGACCAAGCAGGTGCCGTATTAATGGTCGGCGATATGCAAAAAGCGAAACTCATTGCCGAAAACTTTAAATTCCCCATCGAACTGATAGAAGGAGCCGACCGTGGCAGTCACATCCTATAAGGCATCGGCACCTGGTAATGTCATGGTATTGGGCGAATACGCGGTCACTCAAGGTCATCCCGCACTTGTTTGGGCGATCAACAAACACATCAACATAACCTTATTACCACGAAATGATCGCGTCGTTCGCATCCAATCGGACCTTGGCGCCTATCAAACATCACTTGAGATGCTGACAAGCAAGGCCCCATTTGAATTTGTATTAGCCGCCATTCAACAGCTGCAACCACAGTTGACGACCGGCTTTGATTTACAGATTACATCTACTATCGAGGCAGGCATTGGATTATCCAGTTCTGCTGCGGTTACTGTTGCCACCCTGAAAGTAGTGTATGCCTATCTTGACCTGGCAATAAGCAATGACACGTTACTCGAAACAGCCATTGCGGTCGTACGTGCCGTGCAAGGAAAAGGCTCTGGGGCCGACGTTGCTGCTAGCATTTATGGCGGCTTAATTTATTATCAAGCAGGCAAGCTCGTAAAAACGTTTGATACGATACCGCCTTTTTTCATCCTCTATTCCGGCATTAAAAATAAAACAGATGAGGCACTACAACAATTTAATCCAACCACATCAGACGTAATCCTCAACGCCATGGCACAGCTCGTCATTCAAGCCGCACAGGCGATTGACGATCATGACTGGCATACGCTTGGCGCTCTCCTGGCCAAAGGCAATCACTGCTTACAATGCCTTAACGTTAACACGCCCTTACTGGATGACCTGGTAACCACGTGCGAACAACAAGCAACTGTGTTTGGGGCTAAAATTTCAGGCTCGGGTTTCGGTGATTGCGTCATTGGACTGGGCACACTGCCACATGACCTGTATCCGAGTGATCAGGATAGTCCACGACAAATTGCGCTACAGGAGGTACTCACCTCATGACACCACAGCGTATCGTTCAACATTTTCTAGGCATCTTAAAAGCACCACCAAATACCTCGGGCAGTGCCTTTGCCGCTTCAAATATTGCGTTAATTAAATATTGGGGGAAACGCAACATCCCCTTAAAATTACCGCACAACTCCAGTTTATCTATTTCACTTGATGATAAAGGTGCGCATACCACCATCACCCTCTCTGACGACGAACAGGATCATTATATTTTTAATGGTACGGCGCTTGCATTCACGGACTCGCATTATAAACGTTTCCATGATTTTTTAGACCTCTTTCGCGTCGATCAATGCACCTTCAAAGTCACCTTTGATCTTAATATTCCTGTTGCTGCTGGGCTTGCCTCATCCGCCTGTATCTTTGCCTCCCTCGTGCTCGCCTTAAATAATTTATTTGCATGGCAACTCGCGCCATCACCACTCTCCATACTCGCACGTTTAGGCAGTGGCAGCGCCGCACGCTCCATTGTGCCGGGCTTCGTCGAATGGCACCGTGGCGAACAAAGCGATGGTCTCGATAGCATTGCTGAAGGACTGGATGTCACCTGGTCTGAGTTACGCGTGGGACTGTGTATTGTGTCAACTGCTGTCAAGCGCACGGGATCCAGCCAAGGAATGCAACACACCTGCGATACCTCGCCGCTTTATGCACGTTGGGCCGATACGGCAACACACGATTTGAAGAAATTAAAGCAAGCGCTCGCGGATAAAAATTTTAAAGCACTTGGCGAAGCAAGTGAAGCGAATGCACTTACCATGCACGCTACGATGCTGGCAAGCCGACCTGCTCTTGTTTACACCCTACCCGACACATTGCGCTTAATGCAACGTGTTTGGGCGTTACGTGACGATGGCGTAGCAGTTTATTTTACCCAAGATGCTGGACCCAATTTGAAGCTGTTATTTGAAGCACAACACAATACGCTCATCACTGAACAGTTTAAAGATATTGACATCATTAACCCTTTCCAACAGCGAGACGTATCATGACGCAACAAGAACAGGTTATATTGGTAGATCAAAACGACATCGCCATTGGCACCTGCGAAAAACTCGAAGCCCACTTGGAATCAAAACTACACCGTGCGTTCTCTATTTTTCTGATACGCGAACGCCAGGGAAAACGTGACGTATTACTGCAGCAACGTCATCCTGAAAAGTACCATAGCGGCAACTTATGGGCGAATACGTGCTGCAGCCACCCACGTCCTGATGAATCTGTTATTAGCGCAGGTGAACGACGCTTACAAGAAGAACTCGGTATCACCGCGCCCTTAACTGAAATTGGTAGTTTTATATATAAGGCGCAATTGACTGATACACTGTGTGAATACGAATTTGACCACGTGCTCATTGGTTCATTTGAAGGCGACCTCATTCCCTTCAACAAAAGTGAAGCGATTGCCGTTAAATGGATGGATATAGACACGCTCAAGACAGACTTAAACACACACCCCGAACATTACGTGGTGTGGCTTAAGGAAGCACTAAACCACCTTCTTGATAACCTTTAATCCGCTCATGTAGGGCTGAAGCACATCAGGCACACGAATTGAACCATCATCATTTTGATAATTTTCGATGATTGCTACCAAGGTACGACTCGTCGGCAACCCCGAACCATTCAACGTATGCACTAACTCTGGCTTACCCGTTTCAGGATTACGCCAGCGCGCTTGCATACGGCGTGCTTGGAAGTCTTCGAAGTTACTGCATGATGATACCTCACGAAAGGTATCCTGACTGGGCACCCACACTTCAAGGTCATACGTTTTTGCCGCATTAGAGCCCGTATCGCCCGCACATAATACGATAACACGATAAGGCAACTCAAGCTTTTGCAAAAGCGCCTCAGCATTGGCAACTATTTCTTCAAGGTGCTGATAGGATTCATCAGGCTTTACAATACGCACCATTTCAACTTTTTCAAATTGGTGCAAACGGATCATACCCCGTGTATCTTTGCCATACGAACCCGCCTCACTACGAAAACACGGTGTTTGTGCGACGTATTTTAAGGGTAATTTTGCAGCGTCAGTAATCGTATCACGAACCAAATTCGTCACCGGCACTTCCGCGGTTGGAATCAATGAATAGTCCCACTCGCCCGCAACATTAAACTGATCATCTGCAAATTTTGGCAATTGCCCGGTACCATAAAGGCTGTCCTTGTTAACAAGAAAAGGCACATAAACTTCAGAGTAACCGTGCTCATTCACCTGCACATCCATCATGAATTGAATGAGAGCGCGCTGTAACCGTGCAAGCCCGTCCTTTAAAACAACAAAGCGTGATCCCGTAATTTTACTCGCTACCGCAAAATCCATCATGCCTAATTGTTCGCCCAAATCGACGTGGTCTTTCACCTTGGGGCCATTTGGCATGGGATCACCCCAACGGCGCACTTCAACATTATCGTTTTCCGTTTTACCATCAGGCACACTATCATGCAAAATATTAGGAACCGATAATTGAATTTCTTTTAACTGCGCCAAGACACCATCTGTTTGCTTTTGGAATGTCTTAAGTTTGTCACCAAGGTCACCGACCTCTTTTAACAAGGGTTCGATGTCGTCGCCTGATGCTTTGGCTTTACCAATGGCCTTGGAGCGCGTATTTCGTTCGTTTTGTAGTGCTTGCGTATCCATTTGTAATTGCTTGCGCTGTGCTTCAAGTACCTTAATACCCCCAACATCCAATTTAAAACCACGACGCGCTAATTGTACGGCGGTATCATCAATTGACTGGCGAAACTTTTCATTTTCTAGCATAATATTCCCTCGTGAATTACAACGTATACTACGTTAAACCCCCTTGAGGATCAATATGCCCTCTGAAGTTACTTTTGAGATTGTACAAAATGACCATGCCACACTCGGTCATATCACCTTAAACCGCCCCAAGGCGCTGAATGCCTTATCCATTGACATGCTGACCACGCTCACCGAGCTGCTCACCACCTGCGAACAAGATCCTGCCATTACTGCCGTGATCATCGAGGGCGCTGGCGACCGGGCCTTTTGCGCGGGTGGCGACATACGCTGGGTCTACCATCACCGTGACCAAATTATATCCGGGGACGCTCCTTATTTTGAATATGAATATCACCTCAACGAGCTGCTTTACAATTTTTCCAAACCGTATATTGCACTGCTGGATGGCATCACTATGGGCGGTGGCATTGGCATTTCCTTATGGGGGTCACACCCCATTGCTACCGAACGCCTGCTGTTTGCCATGCCCGAAACAGGCATCGGTTTATTTCCTGATATCGGCGCCAGTTATTTCTTAACGCGACTACCGCACCGGTTCGGCTGGTATCTTGGACTCACCGGTAATAGCATTAATGCGTATGAAGCGTTGACCCTCGGCCTGGTTAAAACCGTCATTCCGCATGACACACTCAATACGTTTAAAACGGAGCTCAACCCTCATAATATTATACTGCCCACGCCGATGGCATTAGCAACCGCATCTGACTTACTGGATCATCAAGCGGACATTGAACACTGCTTCAACCAACCCAGTGTGTCGCACATTATCTCAAGCCTCATGCAAAAAGATGACTGGTGTCAGTCGATTGCCGCCACCCTTAAAACACGTTCGCCCTTAAGTCTCAAAATTACGTTTGATTACCTCAATACATCCATAGGCATGAGCTTTAGTGACGTAATGGTACTTAATAAAGAGATCGTTGTTCGGTTTTTAGAGAATAGCGATTTTTTTGAAGGCGTCCGCGCCGTAATGATTGATAAAGATAAAAATCCTCAATGGCAGCATCGTATTGAGGATGTTGATCAAATAGGAAATTGATTATAATGCGCTACGAACCGGGTTCATCCTCAGGCTTCTGAATAGCGCCCGATTTGACTAACCGATCAATTTCCTGCTCAAAGGTCCACATACCTTGCTGCTTACCCGTTTGCATCGCGGAATAAATTTGTGGAATTTTATTTTGGAAAGAATC
>NVSS01000161.1 GCA_002732805.1 Coxiella sp. (in: g-proteobacteria) | reverse complement strand
TTTCTTATATAAGTTACATATATAATTTAACGGGGCGGTTTGATCGAGCCCAGTGGACACGATGGGTTCTTTTGGCTCGGGCACATTCTGTTGTATCGTTTTGGTCACCCCACCATCAAACGCAAATAACGGTGCTATTTCAGGTATGTTTTGCTTATAGTAAGTAACCTTATTACTGTGTTCAGCTATAAGTGACGTAGGAATGTTTTTAGCGTACGCATCCGTGTGACCTATTAGTATAATACCGTTAGGTGCTAAACATTGCTCTAGTTGGTTAAGCGTTTTCTGCGTAACCGCATCATTAAAATATAACAACACATTACGGCAAATAATTAAATCTAATGCGACCGTGCCATTTAAAAGTGAGGGATAACTTGAGTCCAGTAAATTGATATAAAAAAATGACGCCATGATTCCAATATTACGCTGCAATTGGTAGGTATCCCCCCCCTCACTAAAATTTCGTTTCAGAGTCCTGCTATCCATTTCACGGATTGACCAACTGCTATAACACCCCTTCATTGCCTTTGAAATTGAGTTAAGGTTAATATCACTTCCTATGAGATATATTGACCAATCATCTATGTCACTTATTATCTCGCTTAGCATGATGGCAATACTGTATAGCTCCTGCCCCTCAGAACAACCGGCACTCCAAATCCGTAGTGATTTCGAGCCGCTAGCACGTCTCTCCCTAATCAATTGAGGTAGCCAAGTATTTCGTAAAAATGACATTTGTGGCTCATCACGAAAAAAATAACTCTCACCGATCGTTAGGATTTCCATTAATTCTTTATATTCAGCTGAGGAGGTGGGCTTATTTTGTATCGCCTCTAAATAGCGTTCTAAGTTTAAATTCGAATCTTGGTTTCTCATCTGGGTAAAATAATCATGTAATGCATCTTGCTGGTGCTGTCTAATAGTAAGGCCTGTGACGCGATGAATGATGCCACATAGATGATCCATTTCTGTTGCTGTTAACCGTTCATCCATCTTAGACCTTTCCATGATTCATGTTGCCTGCCCTTATGCCGATCTCAAACTCAATCTACCTTTATAATTTTTTCTTCAAAAATTTTCTGCGGACTGAATAACAATACCTCGCCATGGTCCGTGTGAATACTGCCCTGTAGATAGGCGGCGGCATCACCTTTAAATAAATTTTGCGCCTTCAGCTCTGGCATTGTAAAATTTTCGACATCGATCGTTTCATCAACAATAAATCCAACTTGACACGTCTCATTTTGACAGAGAATAATAGGTGTATTAACGGTATATTGGGATTCGTCTCTTATTTGTAGCTTTATCGATAGATCGATCACCGGTATTTTTTCATTATGTAGATTCAGTAATCCAATAAAATACGGGGGCATTCCAGGTACTGGCTGAGTTTCGGTCATGTAGATAACTCTATTCACGACACCCAAATCAATGCAAAAAATGCCTTGCTCTATTTTAAACAAAAGAATTTTAGAATCTGACGTATCAGTGCCCACCGGATTGCTTTCAGGATTCATGCGATTAACCTCACTTAATGGTTGGAATGCCTGATTTATTCATTATGTTCCGACTTTTTGCGTTTACCTAATCGGTCCGACTGCCTATTCACGTGAGACGGCTCAGCTTGAGCGTGCCTAGACCGTGTTCGGAGGCTCTCATCACCATCCGACTCACCCAACACTTTCTTAAGATGCAGTGCTTGCTGGGCTAAACTCGTTGCAACTTCTATCGAACGCTCTGTGGACTTGGTAAATTGTTTGCTCGTCTGATCAATACTCGTCATGGCACCCAATACCTGATCAACAGCACGTTTTTGTTGATCCGTTACGGTGGTAATGGTGATCGCTTGCTGCGTTACCTCATTCACTAAACGCAAGCCTTCCGCCGTTTGCTTAGTGGAGTCCTCTACACCAACAACCACTTTATCAGTTTCACTTTGTATCCTCAGGATTAAATTACGAATTTCAGTGGTAGATTCCGTCGACATTTCTGAAAGATTACGAATTTCTGCCGCCACTACCGCAAAGCCGGTACCCGCTTCTCCCGCATGTGCCGCCTCAATGGCTGCATTTAACGCGAGTAGTTTTGTTTCACCTGCGATGTTTTCAATAATTTCGACGACTTTTCCGATGGATTGACTCTTTTCGCCGAGTGCCAGAATTTTGTCCGCCATTTCGGCCACTTTAACTTGGATTTCATTCATGCCATTCAATGTTTCTTCAGCTGACGTTTTCACCGCATTGGCATTTTTGGAAATTTCCTCAGAGGCTGATGACAGCTCTTCCACGGTGGCTAACACCTCACTGGCTGCTGCTGTTTGTTCGGTAGCACCCGTCGCCTGTTCAGTCGCCGATGCTTGTATTTCGATAACGGCTTTCGCTAATTGCAATCCGGATTCCCGCACTTGACCCAAAATACGCATAATCCAGTAAGTAAGAAGCATCACGAGTAACAGTCCAGCAGCGGTCACCCACAAGATGACCCAATACGATGTTGACGAAGCAGAAACAACAGCCACTTCACGTACCATAAGAAGGTCATTTTCCTCTTGTTGCATCTCCGCCAAAACTCCGCGAAGCTCACCCATGACTTTTTTACCTTTATCGGTAAGTACCACTTCTTTTGCCTTAGAAAATCCATCCACGCTACGACGCAAGACAATCGTTTCATTAAGCTCTTCCAATTTTGCAGTAACTAGGGGGGTTAATTCTGTAATACGTTCCTGTTGATTGTTGTTATCAGACGTAAGGGCTTTAACGTGGGCAATTTCTTTCTTTATTGCTGGAAGCGCAGCGACATAGGGCGCTAGATAACGTTGCTCACCCGTAATAAGAAATCCACGTTGGCCAGTTTCTGCATCTTGTAACAGCGACAAAATTTTATGTAACCCGTCTAAAACCTTATGCGTGTGCGTTACACGTCCTGCCGCATTTAACAAGGTCTCGGTATTAACGTAGGAAACAATACCTACCGCTAATAACGCTATAAAAACAAATAAAAATGCAACAAACATCTTTACGCGAACCGTCAGTTTTTCCATAAACCACCTCGTTTCAGCTTCCTTGTCAAACCAAAGGAATCTGTATCCATCATTAAGACCAAGCTCGTGGCACCTCGGACACACCTAAACCAACTCATCACCTGAGTTCATTATCAGAAGGTTATATCTGAGTCACAAGTCCTAATTGTATCAAATGTGGCTGCCTAATTCTAGGTCAAATCTTATTTCAATGCGATATGATTTTAAATGGTTTATCAGGTAGATAGCGCCCTTGAGACCCGAGTAATAATGGCCAATAAAATGTCCTGAATCGCAGGAAAAACGGTATATACCTGCTATAGTTAATACAGGATATTTTTTAGTACTCAATATAACCTATTGTTTTAATAAATATTATCCTAACTACGAGCGAAATGGAGTAAAGAGGGTGGATTTAGATCCTAAAATTTACAAAGAGTTAATAGCGATTTTTAATGACGAACTGAATGAGCAGCTTGATGCCTTGGCTCAGCAGTTAGCCGTGCTCAAAGAAGAGCAGGATAAGGCGAAAATCGATAAGGCTATTGTAATACTCCATAGAATAGCACACACCATCAAAGGATCAGCTCAAAGCGTCGGCATAGACGCTGTGGGGCAAGTTGCAGCAAGAATGGAGGTATTATTTGGAACGATCAAAGAAGGGAAGCTACCGGTATCACAAGACGTCATTGATGCGTGTCTTGCGGCAGCCGATACCATCGATGCGTCGATGACGGCATTTTTAGAGGACAATTCGCAGGTAATAAACACGCAATCGATCGAAAGCCAATTATCCGCATTAACAGAGGGGAAATCGTCATGATTCGAATCCTAATCGTTGATGATTCACGCACTATTGCCATGCTGCTAACGGCTATATTTGAAAAAGAGCCTGATATGGAGGTAGTAGGTGTCGCACCTAATGGTAAAGTGGCGATCGAAATGACGCTTGAACTTAAGCCCGATATTATTACCATGGATATTCGCATGCCTATCATGAATGGGTTTGAGGCGACGCAAGAAATTATGGACGTACAGCCAACACCTATTTTGGTTGTGAGTGCCAGTGTTAACGATAATGAGCTAAAAATTGCCTTTAATGCGATTGAATCCGGCGCGCTTGCCGTCATTGAGAAACCACCTGGCTTAGAAGGTGATGACTATATAAAAATGCACTCTTCTCTAATGAACCATATACGCGCACTTTCCAGCGTCGCGGTTAAGCGGATCTTGCCTAAATATAAAGACACTCAATCCATTCATTTGAGGAATGCGGATGGCAGTCTAACTAATATTAGACGCGGACAAGCCCAAAATGATTTGGTAGCACTCGGTACATCCGTCGGCGGCCCCGTTGTACTCGGGCAAATTTTATCATCGTTACCGTCTGATTTTCCAATTCCTATTGTTATTGTGCAACATATCGCGTCTGGATTTATCGACGGATTGGTCAGTTGGTTAAATACGTCCTGCAGGCTAATTGTTAAAATTGCCGAGGAAGGGGAAGTATTACAGGCCGGTGTCGTCTATTTGGGCCCCAAAGATACGCACTTTAGACTCAAGCGAAACGGCAAAGATATATTTGTATCCTTATCTGATACACCAACTGATAGCCTCTTTATGCCCTCTATTAATGAGCTTTTTACATCCATTGCTAAAATATGCCCAGGACATGCCATTGCCGGACTATTAACCGGAATGGGCGATGATGGTGCAGACGCTTTATTAGAATTACACAAACAAAATTGCCATACCTTCATTCAAGATGAAGAGACCTGTGTCGTGTTTGGTATGCCCGGTGTGGCCAAGCAGTTAGGCGCCCATGATATGGAACTTGCGGAAGATCAAATAAGTAACTATATCCTAGAAAATTTAAATCATATTAAAGATTCAAGAGCGAGGAAACGTAAATGAAAAAAATACTGGTCGTAGACGATAGTATAACCTCACGAGCTATCTTTAAAGCATTAATTCCACAAGGAAGATATGAAGTTATTGAAGCAAGTGATGTCACAACCGCACTATCACAAGCCACTGAACAGAACCCCGATTTATGTGTGATGGACTATAACCTGCCTGAAATGAACGGGACTGAAATTGCAGAAGAAATTATTAGTGCCGGCATATCCGTTCCCTTCATCTTAATGACCGCCAATATGCAAGAAGGGGTTGTAAACCGTGCCAAAAAAATCGGTTTTGTAGGGTTCATTGAAAAACCCATTAGCACCACTAAAATTGTGGATGCATTGCGAGACTTAGGATGGACAAGCTAAATCAAAACAATGCGACTACGGCCATAGAGATTAATTTTTATGACGTGTTCCAACAAGCACCTCTTGGCATCATGATACTCGACCAAGAACAGGTTATCTATGCCTGGAATCAATGGCTTGTTGATATTACCCGTATTGAACGTCAGTCAGCAATAACACATAAATTAAGTGACTTATACCCAGAAACAAATAACGAACGTTTCAATTGGGCGCTAGAGCAAGCGATCGTCAATAAATCACAACAGATGCTCTCGCATACGCTGAATGATTTCCTCATTCCATTAGAAGTACACTATGAAGATAATCCTCAACTGACACATATGCCACAACAAATTCATTTGGCGCCTATTGGTTTTAAAGATAAAAAGCTGGCAATGGTCAGCATTACAGACGTTACTGAAAATGTAATTCGTTCTGAAACCTTAACTCAAATGGCTGATAAACTGGAAGAGATATCGGTTAAAGACCAGTTAACCGGCGCCTTCAACCGTCATTATCTACAACAATGGTTGACGCAACAAATAAAATATCTCGATCGATATCATAATCCGCAGTCCTTTTTATTACTGGATATCGATCATTTTAAAAAAATCAATGACAA
>NVSS01000160.1 GCA_002732805.1 Coxiella sp. (in: g-proteobacteria) | reverse complement strand
AACTACAGTTTGTTACGAAACACACCCCCGTCCCCAATAGAATTATCCTAGTAGCTCATTCATGTCTTTTACAAACTCAGCTGGGTTTGCAAGCGTTTCACCTTCCGCCAACAATGCTTGACCTAATAGCAAACGTGACCAACGACCCATTAATACCTCATCCGTTTCAGGTTTGATTTTAACTAAAATCGCATGCTGTGCATTAAGCTCTAATATGGGTTTTGTTTCCGGTACCGCTTGACCCGCTGCTTGCATAAGACGCGCCATATGTCCCGACATATCATCGTCATCAAATACAACACAAGAAGGTGAGGACGTTAAACGGTGTGTCATACGCACATCTTTAACCGTGTCCGCGAGTGCCTTTTTAATACGCTCAATCACATCGCTGTATTCTTTTTCTTCTTTTTCTTGTTGCTCTTTTGTCTCTTCATCATCAAGGTCACCCAGGTCTAAGGCACCTTTTGAAACAGACTGTAGTGTCTTACCTTCAAATTCTTGGAAATTCGACACCAACCATTCATCAACACGATGATGCAATAGCAATACTTCAATGTCTTTCTTACGGAATAATTCAAGCAGTGGGCTATTTTTCGCCCCATTAAATGAATCTGCAATGACATAATATATGTGTTTTTGCTCTGCTTTCATGCGACCAATGTAATCTTCAAGCGATACAGTCGCTTCTTCTTTATCATCGTGCGTCGAGCTAAAGCGTAGTAGCTTCGAGATACGGTCTTTATTCGCAAAATCTTCTGCTGGACCCTCTTTTAACACCTCACCAAATTCTTTCCAGAATTCAGCGTATTTATCCGCATCATTCTTCGCCATTTTCTCAAGCATACTCAGCACGCGTTTCACACAGCCAGACTTCATACCATCAATAGTACGGTTTGACTGTAGAATTTCACGTGAAATATTTAACGGCAAGTCACTTGAATCTACAACACCTTTCACAAAACGCAGATACATCGGCATTAACTGTTCGGCATCATCCATAATAAAGATACGCTTCACATACAGTTTTAAACCACGTTGCTGTTCACGATTCCATAAATCAAACGGCGCCCGCTTTGGTATATACAGTAGACTGATGTATTCGGTTTTGCCTTCAACACGATTATGTGCCCACGCTAATGGCGCTTCAAAATCATGTGATATATGTTTGTAAAGATCAGTGTACTGCTCATCCGTAATCTCGTTCTTCGATAGTGTCCACAATGCATTCGCCTGATTGACAACCTCTTCCTCTGGGATAACCGTCTCACCGTCTTCTTTTTTCTTATCCGCTTCAGGGTCTTCTTTGTCCATCAAAATGGGCATGAGAATATGATCTGAGTATTTACGAATAACCGTGCGCAACCGCATCGCATCTACAAATTCATCGGCATCTTTCTTTATATAGAGTGTGATTTCAGTCCCACGTGCCGTTCTATCCCTATTTTCAATCGTGTACTCGCCATGACCGTCCGATTCCCAATAAACACCTTGATCAGACTGCATACCCGCACGACGCGTCTTCACAATCACCTTGTCTGCTACAATAAAGGCCGAATAAAAGCCCACACCAAACTGTCCAATCAGTTGTGAATCTTTGGCATTATCACCACTCAACAATTCTTTAAACTTACGGGTACCCGAACGCGCAATCATACCCAGGTTTTCAACCACCTCATCACGTGTCATCCCGATACCATTATCCGTCAGCGTGATCGTGCCTAATTCTTTATTGAATTTCACCCAAATCTTGAGCTCGCTATCCCCTTCATAAAGGGCATTATCCGATAAGGACTCATAGCGTAATTTATCAGCCGCATCGGATGAGTTCGAAATGAGCTCGCGCATGAACACTTCTTTATTGCTGTACAAAGAATGGGCAACCAAATGCAGTAACTGCTTGGTTTCTGCCTCAAAGGATAAGGTTTCTTTTTGTGCTTCAGCCATTTATTAATCTCCTAGTTACACATAGGACTCTAGATTAGGGCAAAATGGCAAATTTCAAGTAGCCATTCAAGCCAAATAGGGGCGAATCTTAACGAGGACTGAATCTAAAGGCAAAAAAAGAGAGGCCAAGGCCTCTCTTATATATCAATATCGGATGGTAGTTACTATAAATCGAATTTATAGCCAATACCAAGCGTAACCATATCTGCAACAGGCTGTCTTGAAGCAATCTCTTTCGAGTTCTTACTGCTCGCTGCTGCCACTTGTCCACTACCGCCGAGGTATCCTGGCATATGCATCCATTGTAGGTTAGCTGTAAAGCCAGAATGCATAATGTCATAACCAAAACCAGCACCGTAGATTACGTTCCAGTAGTCATGTAAGCCACCGTAGCTAGAAACAGGCATTCCACCGTTACCCATACCGCGCCACATTGCACCTACTTTAGTGAATACATCAAGGCCATCAACATAAGGCACTGCAAAACTAAATTTAGCCGCTAAATAGGCCATAAAGTTGTTTTGATTACCCTTGCTGCTACCTGCTGAAGGCGAAGTTGGAGGAGCCGAACCATTAGAAGTGCCTTTCACATATGGCAACCAATAGCCACCAAGTTCAACTGCAAGGTGTTTATAAATGTTGAAACCAACATCTAACCCACCTGCAAAACCACCTTCCTCACCAGACTTCATTGTAGTAGGTGAATTAGCCCAAATAGTATCGGTGTTTTCGATAAGGCGCTTCCAATCTGCAAAACTATAACCGGCGTTAGCTTCAACATAGATTGAAGGTGTAAAATGATCAACCGGAGGACCCATATCATCAGGACCGCCAGCAAATGCTACTGTACTTGCCGCCGCAGCTAAACCTGCAGCTGAAAGTACTAAAAGTTTCTTAATCGACATGATTAAAACTCCCTGTATTAGTTAATTAAACTTTGCTGTCAAACACAACTGCAATAGCTGTAAGCACCATTATACTACACTGAAAACAAATATCCTAATCCTATTAGGAATTGATCTGCTCTTGGTACTTGTTTTGCCGACTTCACGGTGTTCACAGTACCCCCTGTAGTTTTCGGTATTTCAAGCCATTGTGCTGCTACATGCCAACGCTTGGAAAAATAGTATTGCATTCCTAAGCCATACACAACATTAACATTACCTTTTGTACTATTATATGGCTGTGAAATGTTATTACCGCCATACTCGATCATTTGATAAGCCATACCAACCTTAGCAAAAACTGACAGCTTATCATTGAGGAGCGGATAAGATATTCTACCGGCTATATAAAAATACGGCGTCTTAACATCAATATTATTTCCTGATACAGTTGGAAAAGAATAATAGCCCAGCTCCAACCCAAGATAACGGATAATTTGATAACCTATGTCGGCGCCATAATTAAATCCACCTTTTTTATAGTCATTCGGACGCACACCCCCACCAATATTTGCCCACACACCGTGACCGCCATCCGTAAATTTTGACCAGTTGGAAAATTCATACCCTGTGAAAATATCCCAATAAACACCTAAGTGCTCAGGGTTCGAATAAGCAGCGGGCGCCGTTTCCGCTGGCGCTTCTGCCGGAGTCTCCGCAAAGCACGCGGTGCTTACCATCAATGCTGAGCACACAACAGATACTACCTTTTTAATGAGACTTCCTTGCATACTAACCACCTTGTCATTAAAACTACGAAACTGTACCACGCCCCTATCAACGTAGGCAATCAGTTTATTAAAACAAAGAATGGTGTTAACACACAATAATTAGTGTCAATCCTGCAGCATACTCGCTTATAAAAAAGTAATATATAATATGATATCTTTAATATCATTCTTAGTCTTTTATTTTAGTTTTTTCTGCAATATAACACCGTTTATTTGCTAAAGATTTCACTAGCTTATATAATGCTCTTACTGCTCTCATGCAACGAGCGGGATCTAGATACTGTTTTTATAGTATCGATCTTTCGACAATTATAAGGGAGATATATCAATGTCGGTAAAGAAAATTTTAATGTTAACTGCTGCGGCAGGTTTTGCATTAGCTAGTGCTAACGTACTAGCAGGGGGCCCAGATCGTATGGGCGGTATGTGTGATGCAGCTCACGTTCACCATGGTTTCTACCTTGGTGGTGGTGCAGCACGTTTACTTGGTTACTCAAACTCTAGCTACAATAGCCAACTGAACTACTCAGCAGGCTTAAACGGCTGGGGCGGTCAATTATTTGCTGGCTATGATGCGATGGTAACACCACATTTCTTGCTTGGTGGTAATGCCTTCATCGGTTTTTACGACACACACGTGCAAAGACATGACCTAGCAAACACAGGCGGCTTAAAGCTGAACTACATGTACGGTCTATCAGTAGAACCTGGTTACATGGTAGCATCAAACGTTCATTTATTTGCACGACTTGGTTTTGCTGAAGGTGATTTTGATATCAATGATGCTGGAAACTCAAGCAACTTTGAGAAATTTGGATGGTTAATAGGTGTAGGTTCTGACGTTGCGATCACTGATCAATTCAGTATTCGTGGCATGTACACACACTACGAATTCCAAAAGAAAACTACAACAACACCTACTTCAACAGTTCAGCCACGTTTTGGCGAGTTCATGTTGGGACTTACTTACCACATGTAATATTTGTGATAAGACTGAAGGCCGGGTTACCGGCCTTTTTTTTGCATCCTAAAAATAGTCTCTAGCCTTTTAAATAATTAAGCTGATGACCCAGCCAACGCTCGATGATTAACTCTGCTCGCTCTGGTGAATCCTTAATTAAATCCTTAGCAACGTGTTGCACCGTCTCAATTAAACCTTGGTCACGTAATAAATCCGCCACCCTAAAACGCATTAATCCTGATTGACGCGTACCTAACACCTCACCCGGACCACGTAGCTTTAAATCTTCTTCTGCAATATAAAAGCCATCGCAACTGTCACGCATAATACGTAGACGCTGCTCGGCTTGATAGGACAAAGGTAATTTATACAACAAAACACAATAACTAGCAGCGGTCCCTCTACCAACCCGTCCGCGCAATTGGTGCAATTGCGCCAATCCCAATCTCTCTGGGTTTTCGATAATCATCAAACTGGCATTGGCAACATCGACGCCAACTTCAATCACCGTGGTTGCTACCAATAAATCGATATCACCCGCTTTAAAACGCTCCATGACAGATTCTTTTTCTTTTGTTTTCATGCGCCCATGAACCAACCCGATACGTAAATCGGGTAGCGCATGCATTAATGCCTCTGAGGTATTGGCCGCCGCTTGGCATTCCAGCACCTCGGATTCATCAATCAATGTACACACCCAATACGCTTGTCGTCCATCTCGACATGTTTCACGCATACGCGCTATTATCTGGTCACGCCGATCAGCAGACACTAAAATCGTTTCAATCGGTTTGCGTCCGGGTGGTAATTCATCAATCACGGAACAATCTAAATCCGCATAAGCCGTCATCGATAAAGTGCGTGGAATAGGCGTCGCGGTCATTATCATTTGATGTGGGCAGCACGCACCCACCCTACCCTTATCATGAAGCGCCATACGCTGGTGCACACCAAATCGATGTTGCTCATCAACAATGATCAATGCCAGCTGCTTAAAAGCAACGTCCTTTTGAAACAATGCATGCGTTCCCACAATAAAGGAACATTCACCACTGCGTAATGCATCATACGCTTCCTTTTTTTGACGCGCTCCCATACTGCCAATCAACAAATTCGTGGATACACCCAGTGCATTAAACCAATTTTTAAAATTACGGAAATGTTGCTCGGCTAGAATTTCCGTAGGCACCATTAAGGCTACTTGAAAACCTGACTCAATCACCTGTAATGCTGCTAATGCGGCCACTATTGTCTTTCCAGACCCAACATCACCTTGTACTAACCGCATCATGGGTGATGGCACACTTAAATCAGTCTCAATATCGTTAAGCACACGTTTCTGTGCTGCCGTC
>NVSS01000159.1 GCA_002732805.1 Coxiella sp. (in: g-proteobacteria) | reverse complement strand
TTTCAATTACTTCATCAATATTTAAGTAAGCAACCAGTAAACCATCAAGAATATGTAAGCGTTCATTAACTTTTTCAAGGCGAAAGGATAAGCGGCGTTTGACCGTGATTTTGCGGAATTCAAGCCATTCATTAATGATGGTGAGTAGCGATTTTACTTTGGGGCGGCCATCGAGGCCGATCATATTGAGATTAACGCGGTAACTGCGTTCTAGGTCGGTTGTGGCAAATAAATGAGACATGGTTTGTTCCGTATCAACACGGTTCGAGCGTAAGGTAATGATTAAGCGTGTGGGATTTTCGTGATCGGATTCGTCTCTTAAATCAACTACGGCAGGTAATTTTTTAGCCATCATTTGTTGGGCAATTTGTTCCAATATTTTGGCCCCAGACACCTGATGAGGTAGCGCTGTGATTACAATATCCTCACCTTCTTTGGTGTAAATAGCGCGGGCACGCACACTGCCGTTACCGTTTTTGTAGAGTGTTGCCAATTCTGATTTAGGGGTAATGATTTCAGCTTCGGTGGGATAATCCGGTGCGGGAATAAACTTAAGCAGTTCATTCAGTGTTGTTTTGGGGTTGTCTAAGACATGAATGCAGGCCGTGACGACTTCGTTCAGGTTGTGCGGTGGAATATCGGTGGCCATGCCAACGGCAATCCCTGATCCGCCATTGAGTAAAACGTTAGGTAGGCGCGCGGGGAGTACGGTTGGTTCGTTGAGTGTGCCATCAAAGTTGGGTGCCCAGTCAACGGTGCCTTTCCCCAATTCTTCGAGCAACGATTGCGCATAGCGCGTCAAGCGGGATTCGGTGTAACGCATCGCAGCGAAGGATTTTGGATCGTCAGGGCTGCCCCAGTTGCCTTGGCCATCGACGAACGGATAACGGTATGAGAAGTCTTGTGCCATGAGCACCATGGCTTCATAGCATGCGGCATCGCCATGTGGATGAAATTTACCCAGCACGTCACCGATCGTGCGTGCTGATTTTTTAAATTTGGCAGAGGCTTTTAGTCCTAACTCAGACATGGCATAAATAATGCGACGCTGTACAGGTTTTAGTCCATCTCCGAGGTGCGGTAATGCGCGGTCGAGAATGACATACATGGAATAGTCCAGATATGCCTTTTCGCTAAATTCGCCAATTAATTCGTGCTCGTTTTCTATCGTGGGAGTGGTCATGCGCTGCCTTTAAATCTATTGTAAAAAATACGATTATAAAGGGTTCAGGGCCATGGAGGCAATGGTCATGCATAGATTATAATGTTAGAGCTATTTTTTGTAGTTCCTCGTATACCGTTATCATCGGGGGCCGCTTGCTAGGGTCATCCTGCCAGCAGGATTGTGCTAATAACACATAGCCGCCAGGTGTGTCAGCAGAGAGCTGTGGCCGCACCCCATTTATGACGGCGTCAGTAAGCCCCTTAATGCCAGAAGCTTCTAGTAAGGGAGAGAATAGGATTTCACTACCGTTGGCCATCACAGCAAGAAGGATGCCGAATGAAAAAACATCTGCGCTGGGCATAGTATGGTAAGGCGTATCCTGAGAGGCGGTTATGACTTCCGGTGCTATGTATTTTGGGGTGCCCAATGCGTCTGTGAGTATTGCACCCAATTTTTGTGCGAACCCAAAGTCAATGAGTTTAATGGTTTCTTTTTCCGTATTTGAATCGATTGCACGCATGATGTTCTCTGCTTTGAGATCCATGTGGATAACGTTTTGCTTGGGGTCGTGTAAATAACACAGGGCATCAGCAAGACATGTAAGGGCGCGAACGAGGTGCTTGAGGGAGGGTGAATTCGATTTAATTTGTTTAAGTAGGGTGCCATACGCAGCATATTCAAGTATGATCCCGATTGAATTTGGTGACAGTTCCTTGACACCAAGTACGGCGATAATATGTTTGTGAACAAGCGTTTTGAGTATGTGGTATTCGGAGTCTATTAACTTCCTGTTTTCATCAGAATTAGATATAGGGCGTTTAATAACAGCATGTTTCCCTTTAATTTTATGGGGTAACATATGTACTATGCCAAAGGATCCGGCGCCGACTCGTCTGCCGAGTGTTATGGGTTCTATAGGGGGGCGTGCCATCTGTATATACCTGTCTGTAGTGCAATACTTATTAGCTGGAGAATGTAGCAAACTTGGTTGTGAAAGGAAACAAAATATTGACGTTAGGCAAAACGAAAATATCCAGCATGGGCTGGATATTTAAGTACATTAAGCATTATGCGTACGTGATGTTACTCAACAGGCTCAGTCGCCGGCTCGTCTTGTAATTGTGATTTCATTTTGCGACGTCCGCGTTTGCGGATGTGCTGTTGCTGCTGGGGTATTTGCCAGTCATCAATGCTGATGCGTGCGCGGGGTTTAAAGGTGCGTTCGAATTCGTTTAAAATTTCGAGTTGTTCGCAAATGGCAATCAATCGTTCTAGCGATATTTGGCCGGTGCGTTCAAAGTGTTTTAGTGTGTAGATGTTGATTCCAGAGCGCTTCGCAAGGTCTTCACGTGTCCAGGCGCGTTGTAGGCGCATGGCGGTGAGTCTCTTGGCTATTTCCTGTGCAAGTTCCTTGGCTGTTTTAGTCGGCATTGCGTAGTCCTTGTGTCATTTGCCTGATTGCTTGATACTATCTTATCTCTACTATAGTTGGCAATACTTAAATGGTTGAAATGTGAATATTGGTCGTTATCGACTCAATGGTCGTTTACTTCTTGCGCCGATGGCGGGCGTAACCGATCAACCTTTCCGCAAACTGTGTCGTCGCATGGGTGCTGCGCTTGTAATTTCGGAAATGGTGAGTGCAAATCCTAAGTTGCGCAACAGTCGCAAGACACAGTTGCGCATGAATCATGACGGCGAGTGTGCGCCGATTGCCGTGCAGATTGCCGGTGGTGATCCCGAGAGTTTAGCGTTGGCAGCAAAATATAATGTCGACTGCGGTGCGCAGATTATCGATATCAATATGGGGTGTCCAGCAAAAAAAGTATGCCAGAAGGCAGCGGGCTCTGCGTTGCTGCGTGATGAAAAATTAGTGGCTGATATCTTAGAAGCGGTAGTCGCCGCCGTTGATGTGCCGGTGACGTTAAAGATTCGTACGGGCTGGGATCGTGATACAAAAAATGCATTGGCGATTGCGCATATTGCGGAAAATTCTGGTATACAAGCGTTATCGATACATGGTCGGACACGGTGTGATTTTTATGAGGGTGTTGCAGAGTATGATTTAATGGCTGAGGTTGTGTCACGGGCATCCATTCCGATCATTGCCAATGGCGATGTTGATAGCGGTGAAAAAGCAAAACAGGTGTTGGATTATACCGGCGCTGATGCCTTGATGATCGGTCGTGCGGCGCAAGGGCGCCCTTGGATCTTTAACGAGATCAATCATTATCTCGCAACAGGCAAACAAATGCGCGCCTTGCCTAGCGATCAGGTAGCGGATATTTTGCTTGGCCATATGCGGGCGCTGTATGGTTTTTATGGCGAGCACATGGGTATTCGGATTGCACGCAAGCACGTCGCTTGGTATTGTAAGACACAAGACAATCACTTAGACTTTCGCAAGCAGTTTAACGGTGTTGAGGATGTCGATACGCAGTTGGCATTGGTGCAGGATTATTTAGGAGAGTGCTCACATGAGAACGCTTAGTTTTTTAGATAAAATCATCATGCAAGTCGATGGTGCTTTAAATACCGTCTTTTCTGATCAATCACAAACACGGCCCAATCCGGCGGATGATGTTGCGGATGTGGAGCTGACAGCTGAAGAGCAGCGTAAAAGCCAAGGTTTTATGCGTGTCAATCACACCGGTGAGGTTTGTGCTCAAGCACTGTATCGTGGCCAGCTGGCGTTTGCTAAAGAAGGCAAAACAGCAGATATGTTAGAACAAGCGGCAATCGAAGAAACCGATCATTTGGCATGGACGCATCAACGCTTACAGCAACTCGATACACACCGCAGTTATTTGAATTTTTTCTGGTATGTAAAGTCCTTTGGGCTTGGTATGTTAGCCGCTAAGTGTGGTGACAAATGGAGCCTAGGGTTCGTTGAAGAGACAGAGCGACAGGTATCCGATCATCTCACGAGTCACCTTGATCGATTACCAGAAGCTGATTTGCGCAGCCGCGCAATCGTCGAACAAATGCGTGATGATGAAGAACAGCACGGCGCACAAGCGAAAGCAGCAGGTGCACAGGAGTTGCCGACGTTTGTTAAATGTTTGATGACATTGCAATCCAAAGTCATGACGACTATTGCGTATTATCTTTAGGCGCCCGCTCTAAGCTGTGTGCTTGGTAATGTGAATCCATGTCTTTCTGGAAATGCATATAGTTCGTGTCGGGGGGTTGCCAATAGCTGCCCCATTTCCAACCATGCTGAGCAAAGATGCGTATGACAGCATCATCTGGTTCAATCATACCGCGTTGCCCTTTGTGGTGGTAATAATAGTGTGTGCCTGATTTTGGCTGTATGCGTAAGGGGTCGCCTGCATGTTTGGGTGTAACAAGCGCCGGGTTATAGCGTGGGTTGATATCAATCGCAACGCCATAGCTATGTAATGAGAATTTATTTGGTGTTTGTTGGTCTGCACGACAAAAGAAGCCTGGTGTATTGTTATCTACGGTCGATGGCCAATCATCCTTAGCATGATAGTGATAAGGCAATTGCATTTTTTCAATCCGGAAATGTCAGCTTGTAAAGCTGACGAAAGATATCTAACGTTTCACCAGAAAGCACGTTGGGAATAATGAGATTCCCCACCGCATACCTTAAGGTTTAAAGAGCGTCAATTTTTTTTGTGTGTTGGTAATTTAGCAGTTGAACATCATTAATCATTTGTTCTTGTTGGCCGCTGTAGATGATGACGCCTTGCACCTTTCTATTTTTAGCGAGCGCTTTAAATTTCCCCATTGGCTTTAAAAACCCTTTATTAAAGGTCTGTGATGATTTTATTTCAATGGCAATGAGATCGTTACCTTTAGGTTTAATGATGTCCACTTCATTTTGCTGACTGTCACGATAAAAGAATAACCGCGGCTCAATGCCGCGATTAACATCATTTTTGATGAGCTCAAGCAGCACAAGGTTTTCAAAAATCTCACCGCGCAAAGGATGGCGTTCGAGTTGAATGGTTTCTTGTATGCCTAATAAATAACAGAGTAGCCCCACATCAGTAAAGTATAATTTTGATGATTTAATAATCTGCTTGCCAAAATTTTCAAAATAGGGCGGGAGTGTTGTAATGATAAAGGATGCTTTAAGGACAGAAATCCAGTGCTTTATAGTGTGCCGTGAAATACCAAGTTCATTAGCAAGACTTGTATAATCAATTAGACAGCCCACCCGAGCAGCACAAAGGTATAAAAAACGTTGAAATTGGTCAAGGTCTTTAACTTGGGTAATTTGTTTTAAATCGCGCTCGAGGTAAGTTTGAGTATAGTCACGGTAAAAGCGTAATGGTGTAATATGATGTTCATAGATGCGTGGATAGCCGCCGTGCATCATTTGTTCGTCCAGACTGAATTGGTTGGATATTGTTTTTAGTTCACTAAGGCTCAGCGGGTAAAGGTGTAACATGCCTGTGCGGCCCGCAAGTGATTGTGTGATGCTTTGTTGTAATTCAAGCTGATGACTGCCGGTTAGCACAAAGCGCCCATTTTGATTTTGTTCATCAACGATAGTTTGTAGGTAAGATAATAATTCAGGTGTGCGCTGGATTTCGTCTAGAATGGCGCCTTCCGCGAAACGCTCTAAAAATCGTCTCGGGTCAGTGATTGCAAACTGACGCTCATCAGGAGCTTCTAAACTGACATAGGCTTTCCCGGGAAAGGTGAGTTTGGCTAATGTGGTTTTGCCGGATTGTCTCGGGCCCAGAATAGTGACGATTGGGTAGGAGCGACTGGATTCAAGCAGCTCTGGCATGATTTCACGTTGGATAATATCATCGGCTTACCCATTGCCG
>NVSS01000158.1 GCA_002732805.1 Coxiella sp. (in: g-proteobacteria) | reverse complement strand
ATTTAATTTATAAGATTTATTATTAATCTATATTGGATAAAAGTTAACAAAAATATATTATTAAAATCTAAAATATAAATTCAAGAAAACCTTAGCGTCTTTTCATCTTTGCGGCTTTGCGTTTGAGGTATGAGCGACGCAGGGCATCCACGGTGACGGCGTTAGCCGCAGTGCTTTAAAACGCTGAGCCTGACACCTAAGTCATTAATGTCCGCCACTCATTCGTGCTGCTGGAGCTGCTTGAGGTTTGTGTTCCCGCAGGTACTTGCTTTGCTTATCAAATAATACATTCATATATGCTTGCAATCGTTCACAATATTCTTTAATAGCAGGGGGTACGCCATCTTTTTCAAACTGGCTATGTATATTACTAATTTCGCGTGCGAAATCGATTTTATCTTTTCCTAAATCAGATAGCTCATCAGCATGGTCTTCCTCTGAATAAACCTCGTCGCTCGCCTTGTCCAATTGATCAGCGAAATCACATGTGTATTCACAACACATCCCAACACTAGTTGCGTGAAAAGGGTTTTTGATTGAACGTTTTTTAAATACGTTGTTTTGGCAGTCTTGTAGTTTATCATGGCGGTGCAGTTCTTCTTGTAATGCAGTCAGTGTGGCTTCTATTTTTGCTCTCATTTACTTAACTCCCAGAAAAATGCCATTAAATTGCTTGAGAATAATAAGGGC
This sequence comes from Coxiella sp. (in: g-proteobacteria), assembly GCA_002732805.1. Lineage (GTDB taxonomy): Bacteria > Pseudomonadota > Gammaproteobacteria > Coxiellales > Coxiellaceae. The sequence goes on along the minus strand of NVSS01000158.1, from coordinate 5,289 downwards.
ATAAAGAAGCTATGTAAAGTGGCTTGATTTCTATCCCTTTGAAATATTCATCACTTCCTAAAGTATATTCACTTTATTTATCAATGGGATCCTGTATAATTGACCTCTAATTATACAGTCGGAGCACCTATGTCAACACAATCAACTGCTAAGTCATTGAGTTTATTTGTTTTAATAATGTTAATCGTCGGTGCGATTGATAGTATTCGCAATATGCCTGCGACGGCCTTATTTGGTAGCTCGCTGGTTTTTTTCTTTTTTGTGGCAATTGTGCTCTTTCTCATCCCAACAGCATTGGTTTCTGCGAATTTAAGTTCATCGCTACCCGATCATAACGGCGTCCATGATTGGGTGAAATCAGCCATGGGCGGCAAATTTGCATTTATCGTCATTTGGTTGCAGTGGATTAATACCATGGTGTGGTATCCGACGATCTTGTCATTTTTGGCAGGTATTTTAGCGTATTTGGTTCATCCTGCGTTGGCACAGAATAAATTCTATTTGATCAGTGTTATTTTAATTGTATTTTGGTCACTGACGTTTATTAACCTTAAAGGGTTGCAGGTGTCTGCTAAATTTTCGAGTATTTGCGCAGTGTTTGGTATGGTGATTCCGATGGCACTGATTATGCTGCTGGCGTTGATGTGGTTATTCTCAGGCAAACCATTGCAGGTTCACTTTACGGCAAGTCATTTTATTCCTAATTTTTCACAAGGGCAGAATTGGATTTCCTTAACGGCGATTATCACGGCATTTTTAGGAATGGAATTAGCGATGGTGCATGTTAAAAATATTAAAAATTCACGCAAGCTGATACCCAAGGCCTTATTTTTTGCCGTTATTTTTGTGATGGTAACGATGTTTTTTGGATCGATGTCGATTGCTTATGTGGTGCCGGCAGATAAAATTAATTTAGTTGATGGTATTATGCAAGCCTTCTCAGCTTTTTTTGATGCCTATCATCTGCATTGGATGCTGCCTATATTAGGCGTGATGATTTTTATCGGCGGTTTAGGCAGTATGGTGAATTGGATGATTTCGCCGGCTAAAGGATTATTGCTGGCCGGTCAAAATGGTTATTTACCAAAGAAATTATGTAAGCTCAATCAACATGGTGTCGCTGGGAATATTTTAATAACACAGGCGGTGCTGGTGAGTGTTGTATGCTTGGCATTTTTATTGATGCCCAGTGTCAATGGTTCGTATTGGTTGCTGACCGATTTGAGCACCCAGCTATATATGCTGATGTATATTCTGATGTTTGTTGCTGCTATTTTATTAACGAATAGCAAGCTCAAACAAACCGAAAACGTATTTAACATACCCGGCAAAAAATGGGGTTCCGTTATTGTTGGATTGGCCGGTGTTTTTGGTTGTGTGATCGCTTTGTTTGTAGGCTTCATTCCACCATCGAATATCGCTGTTGGTGGTTATTGGCATTATGAATTGGTGTTTTCGATCGGCATGCTCTTGATGATTAGCCCCGCATTGCTGCTATTCGGCTACAAGTACCTCTCAAAATCGAGGCACTTAAAGTCGCGTTTAGTTACCTAGCTTCCGGTCCGATAAGTGGCGTTTTCAGGCCGGGCTCTTGGCCCGGGCGCTCTAAGCCTGTAAAGAAGCGTGTAAAGCACGTCCACGTTTTTGTTAGCTTGTCACATATTATTTCATAGGCTGTTTTGCTGCGCTCAACGGGTTTAGCGTTTAGATCCTTACTGTTTATAGCGCCAATTTTTGCTTTAGCATAGGCACATCATGGCGGTATAAAAAACACCAAAGGGTACTGCGCCAATAGCGGTTCCAGTCATACGGCCTGCGTCATAGGCGCTTGATACCGATGTACTAAGTACGTTTGTAGAATATCCCATTTTTTTATTTTCCCAAGTAATGTGTGCGTAAGATGTATTACTAAAGGAAAGATAGCAGAATGCCTGATCAATTACAGTGCAAGCAATGGGGATTTACGGTTTCTTTATTAGATGTTATATGAAGGTCAGAGTTGGTACATATACATGTCCAATAAAATCTTGCGGAACGAATTTTTACAAACTCAGTATATCTTTAATAAAAACGTAATTATTTTGTCACATCTTACCGGTAAACTGATTGCATGTGGGGATGATTAGAGAACGGGGGGCTCATTATGATGTCATTGTGGAATGAAGGATCAGGCCGTGACACTACTAAAGCAATATCAAGACTAAATTCTAGTACGAAACTAGATGAAGCGGCTCGCCAACCTCTGTTGCAATCGGAACTCATTGAGGTTGAACCGGCAAGCGATAGTCCTATTAGGAATATAATTGGGCGTTGTTTTATTCAAACAGGCTCATCACTGTCTAAAGTCACGCGATGTATTGCCATTGCTTCAAACACACCGCTATCAATATTTTACTGGTTTGCGCTATTGCGTACCTACGATATGATAGCCGCTTATGCGCATGGCGATATTGATACGGATGAAACAGGTGTCACACCGGACATAAATTACTGGTCTGGTTGGTTTATAATGCTGTCGGTTTTTAATGTCATACGTTTAATCTGTAGTGCGCTGGTTGATTTGATTAGCCCTGATTTGATCAATACTAAATTATTCAGTGCTAAAACAGCCAATGCGCACTGGGCTCAGATATTATTATTACGGATTATTCAGCTTAATTTTTTATTTACAGCAACGCTATATTCATTATCCTATGCAACCGGCGTTATATTGCTTATTCCAAATCCATCATTAGCCGCTCAAATCTTTATTACCGTTATGTTTACAGGATTAGGTGTTTGCTCCTATTTTTTATTAACAAACTGTGATCTTGAAGATCATGTGCTGGGGTTGCCACATTTAGTGGGTGCGCTCAGGCGTTGTTTTAGCGATGGTGCTCATGCCATGCGAATGATTGTCTGCCTTGAATCCGCTTTGTTTGTAATGCCTCTTTTCCGTATGATTACGGCAGGCAATGATTGGCTTACCTATGTCGATACGCTGGATTGCATGAACCAGGTTGATGACAACGCGATAAAGAATGTTTATATAGCAGGATTGGTGTCAGCCTGTATATCTACTTTTTTTTCGCGCGTTAAAAGTATCTATAGAACCACATGCCCCCGGCAGTTGACCGAGCAAGAAAGAGTGTATAAGAAAAAATTAGGCCGTATCAGCATTAAAGATATACCGGACATACTGCGGTGTTTAGCTCAATCAGTAGGTCTTGCCTACTTTATACTATCGAATAGTATCGGTGCTCTTGTGTTTGGTTTAATCTATGCTATTTTTCAAATTTCAGTGACGCTGGATATCAACCGCACGTATCGTGCGATTACCTTTGTGACGCAACGGGAGATGACTGAGCCGTTGAGTGTGACTGCGCAGCCTCATGAAAATTCGTACGATCGGGCGATCGTAAGGCTGCGCAAGCAGTCCGGTGGGCTCATGATTCTTGCTTATATGGTTGCCTTGTTAGGAAGGTCGGTACGTCTTGATTCGAATCCTGATTTTATTCAAACTAATAACCAGGCATTAAGTGATAATGACATAGTGACGTTGCATTTTTCACCTCTTGATACCTTCGCGTTAGCCCTTTATATCGGTATGGTCACCGTGTTTGCTGATATGGGTTGGTATGCAGAAAAACTATATCAACGCGGATTAGATATTTCATTGCGCTATCGAATTTTCTCACAACAACACAACGGTAGCCCATTGTGGACGTTGATAGGCGATTGGACGAAAAAAGAAGATTACGACATTTCAGCTATTGATGCTGCCGTTCCAACTCCTATGGCTTCTTATGCCTAAGAATAGGATGATGTAGTGGGTGCTAATTAATGTGAAACACATGTTTAAGGTAATTCACATAAGAGTCATCTTGGCACATAGACTTACCGGGGCTATCTGAAATTTTGGCAACGGCTTGGTCATTGCAACGCGTCATTTTGATAACGATATTGATAGGATCATAACCTAAGTCATTCGTTAAGTTAGTGCCGATACCAAAGGCGGGCTGGCTGCGGTCTTTGAAGCGGTGGTAGAGTTCCATTGCTTTTTCAAAGGTTAGGCCATCACTAAACACAAGCGTTTTTGTGCACGGATCAATTTTTTGTTCGATATAGTGTTGTATTACTTTTTCGCCCCACTGTATGGGGTCACCCGAGTCTTGGCGTAAGCCATCAAATAATTTTGCGTAATACAAATCAAAATCATTCAAAAAGGCTTTAATGTTGATGACATCGGTTAGTGCAATACCGAGGCGCCCACGGTATTCGCGCGCCCACGTTTCCAGCGCATAACGTTGACTGTCAGCAAGGCGCGGGCCGAGTGCCTGACAGGCTTGTAGGAATTCATGTGCCATGGTGCCAATGGGTCGTAGGCCAAGTATTTTTGCGCTTTCAAGGTTGCTAGTGCCTGCTAAAAATTGCGGTACCTGTTCTTGTAAGACACGGTCAATTTCGAATTGCCATACTTTACTGAAACGGCGGCGTGTGCCAAAATCAGAAAAAATAAAGTCCTGATTGTCCGGTTCATTTTTGAGAAATGTCAGTTTTTCCTGAAGTCGTTTGCGCCCCTCATCATAATCAGGGTGGGGTACGGTATTTCTGAAATAAACTTCATTGATGATGGCGAGTACCGGCACTTCAAAGAGAATGGTGTGTAGCCAAGGTCCTGAAATAACGATTTCCAGATCATCGCCATGCGTGGACAGTGTGATGAAGCGTTCGTTCAAATGAAAGAGACGTAAAAATTCGATGAAATCTGTTTTAATGTAAGGTAGGGCGCTTAAGTAATCCAGTTCACTTTCACTGAAGTACAGTTTACATAAGGCGTTTATTTCGGCGCTGATTTCATCCCTATGAGGTGCTAACAGCGCTTTATTGCGGCATTTAAATCGATATTCAACCATCGAGCCGGGAAATTGATGCAATACACATTGCATCATTGTCAATTTATATAAATCGGTATCAAGTAATGAAGTAATTATGCCAGTGGTCATGATGTGTCTACTTATAATTTAAGGAAATGTTGGATGTCATTACAGTCTGTTGCTATTGTAGCGCCGCTGCGTTTCATGTCATCTATCGCTTGACGTGTGCTGTCAGCAGCAATGCCGCGACAGGCGGATAAATTGACGATGACGCTAAACTCGGCATCACGTAATTGTAAAACGGTGGTTTTAACGCAGTAATCCAGTGCAAGGCCGCCAACAATAACGGTATCAACGTGATTTACTTTGAGGTACTCAATAAGCCCCGTCGATAATTTATTTTTTAAATCGTGGTAACAGGCACCGTAAGGGT
>NVSS01000157.1 GCA_002732805.1 Coxiella sp. (in: g-proteobacteria) | reverse complement strand
TGTTTGGATAAACCCGTAATTACGGCAACGCAAATGATGGAATCCATGATCCACAGTACCATGGCAACGCGTGCTGAAGTATCTGATGTCGCTAATGCCGTGCTTGATTATTCCGATGCCGTGATGTTATCGGCTGAAAGTGCGATTGGCGATAACCCGGTCGCGGTGGTGAGCGCAATGTCGCGTATTTGTTTGGTTGCGGAAGAAGATGCCTCCATACAAACATCAGGACACCGTCTTGATACGCACTTTAGTCGGATTGATGAATCCGTTGCAATGGCGGCTATGTATATGGCCAATCACCTCGACGTTACTGCTGTGGTGGCCTTAACAGAGTCCGGCAATACACCGTTATGGATGTCACGTATCAAAACGGCGATGCCGATTTACGGCTTAACGCGTAATAAAACAGCGCTGGGACGGATGACACTGTATCGTGGTGTTTACCCCGTTGAATTTGATGTCACAAAACACGACCGCGATAGCGTCAACGCCATGGCTGAAAAAGTATTGATTGAGCAGGGCGCAGTTAAGAAAGGCGATATCGCCATCCTTACCAAAGGTGATTACCATGGTGTCGGCGGTGGTGCGAATGCCATCAAGGTACTAAAGGTGGGTGACGTGGTTTAATTATTGGGGGCTGCTTGACGCCAGGTGGGAGAGCAGCTCTATTCTTGGCCCAAAGTATAGGTGTCAGTTCCGGCGATTCTCGTGATATCCGCCTTTTTTCCACTAGTTACAAATACTGAATCGCCGTGTCGTGCGCGGCGATTCGTCATTTAGAGTAAGCTACAGCGGTTACCCCGGTATTGCACAAGCCTTGTTAGCATGTATAAAATTATTTTTGCATATGTTAAGAGGAGTTTTGCTATGCCAAGGAGGCCTCGAGTCCACTATGTGGGAGCCGTATATCACGTTATGATGCAAGGGAATTATCGCCAAGATATTTTTTATTCTGACTCCGATTTTCGACGATTTTATTTTTTTATTGAAAGAGCGGTGCGTCAGTATAACTGTAAGATACATTTATTTTGTTTGATGACAAATCATATTCATTTGATGGTAGAAGTATCATCTATACCATTAATGAAGATTATGCAAAGTATTACATCGGCATATTCAAATTATATTAATAGAAAAATGGATCGAAATGGTCATTTATTTAGGGGGCGTTATCTTGATAAAATAGTCGAAGATGAGCGTTATATGAAAGAGCTCTGTTATTACATTCATATGAACCCCGTAAAGGCAGGCTTAGTGGATAATCTAGATGATTACCCATGGAGTAGCCATCTCGCCTACACAAAGGTTGATCACTTAGGGTGGTTGACACAGTCCAATATTTTAAACCTTATCAAATCACCTTTTCTGCTAGATAGTGAAAATGCATATCTGGTTTTTATGCGTAGCTATCATGTTGAATATGCTGAAGCGAAGTTTTGTCAGGTGAATGAGAGTGGAGCGCTCACTATAGAGCGGCAAGCTAATAAAAATGTGCGCTCAATAGATGGGTTAGATTTAAGTGTTTTGTCACTTAATGAGATTTCCTCATTGATTTGTGAGCATGAAGGAATTGCTGTGCGCTTTTTGGGGTCGGGAGTAAAGAAGGATATTGTCACACTAACGCGTACTTTGGTCGCCTATTATTCACACTATCATGCTAAACATACGCTTTCCCAGGTTGCTAAATATATGGGTTGCCATGTAGATACCTTAAGTAAAACGATGAATCGACAATTCGCTTCAGAAAAAAAACGTTGCATCATTAATTTGAAAATCGATTATTTTAATCGCGAATTTGTTAACTTACTTGCTCAGCGCAAGCAGAAAGTGGTGGAGGTAACTGCTACTGGCATTAAAATCGCCGCGCACGACACGGCGAAATGGGAATCGTAACAAGTTGAAAAAAGGGGGGAATTGAAAGAATCGCCAGAACTGACACCGGGTTTGTTTTTATGTATTATATATAGCATCATATTTAATACACAAGGATGAAAAATGATAACGGGCCATATTGTACATTTATTTGTTTCATTATTTGTAATTAGTAACCCTCTAGGAAATCTGCCCATATTTATTGGCCTTACCGAAGGTTATGATAAAGCGAGGCGCCGCCATGCTGTGTGGATCGTATTTATCGCATCGGCTATTATTATGCTTGTTACGGAATGGGCCGGGAAATGGATACTGCATTTTTTTGGTATTACAATTAATGCCTTCACCTTGGGTGGTGGCTTCGTAATCTTCATGATTGGTTATAGTATGTTGATGTCTAAGACCAGTCCAATACAGCATACGCCAGAAGAGCATCAGATTGCTAAAGAGAAAGAATCTAGCATTGCTGTCGTCCCAATGTCAATTCCGCTGCTTGCAGGGCCCGGTACGATGTCAACAATAATTATGATTACGGCACATGATCCAACGGTAACGGCACAGTTATGGGATTCGCTAGTGATTGTCGTGCTCATGGTTGTAATTTTAGTGTTGCTGTTGTTTTCTAATTTAATTAGTCGTGGGCTGGGTCCGGCGGGTGTAAAAATTGTAACAAGAATAATGGGGTTGGTGCTGCTTGCAATTGCAGTAGGCATGATGGCTCATGCGGCTATCGCTCTATTTCCAGGGTTGAGATAGATTCCGGCGATTCTTTCAATCATAAAGCAGCTACCCAAAAACAAAAATCGAGCCGTTATAACACGTATTGAATTTGGGTAGTGCTACGGTCATGTTTTAATGAGCATTTAGGAGAAGGTGCTCTGCTCCCTCCTCTGATATTCGTATTAAATTGTCTACTTCAGAAAATAGGGTTGCCGAAGGAGTAGGGCTTGATGCTTTTGAACGTAATGGCGAGCTTGCGTTAGAGCTGCCTTCGCTAACCGTATCGGCATCTTCAGTTGTAAGTGGAAATGCCTCATTGATTTTTTCCCAAACTGCTCTGGCCTTTTCTTTGGCTGCTGCTGCTGCTGCTTTCTCTCTCTCGGCCGCTGCTTGTATGAGTGGGTTGTTTAGCTCTGAATCGCTGGGTGGTTTTCCTGGTTTCCTAGTGTTAAACATGTCGTCATATTGATTCGCGCCTGTGTCATGGTTAGTGACGATACCATGCGCAGGGTTAATCCCAAAAAACGCGCTATTATTCTTACCCATATTATTACTCCAATTAAATACGACACCACCATCCATTTCGCAGGATCATTGTTATTAAAAATAAGCTATATACCAGTTCATAGCAAAATGTGTGGCGAATGCCACCGCTGACTGATTAAGTGTTGCTCTTTTGTTTAAGTTTAAATAGCGAGAGCCCCCGCCCCAGTAATTAGTCGCGAAAGTATATAGGGGCCTACCCAGCCGTACAATATTTAATTCGGTTTTCTGTAAAAGTGTCCTGTACGATTATGTACTGTACAAAATATATTCATAATTTCGGGTAATACAAAGGTGTTAATTTTAGATCACATCGGCTAACATGTTTCTTTTTCGTTCGGAAGTGAGCCGTGACCCGTCAACACCGTTATTTACCTTATATCTTATTGATTTTGCTCTGCTTATGGTTGTTTTTGCCAGGCGTGACCTCGATACCCGCATTTGATCGTGATGAATCACGCTTTGTACAAGCCTCTAAGCAAATGATCGAAACGCACAATTATCAGAAAATTAACTTCCAGGGCGCACCACGCCATTTGAAGCCGCCGGGTATCTATTGGCTACAAGCGGCATCGACACAGCAGTTGGGGCATGGGTCGCTTGATAAGGTGTGGACGTATCGTATTCCATCTGTGATCGGTGGTTTATTAGCCGTGTTGCTATTGTATGGCTTGTTTAATTCAGCGCTGGGGCGTGAACATGCGTTTTTAGCGGCGGGGGTATTGTCATCGACGTTACTGTTGGTGCTTGAATCACACATGGGCACGACGGATGCGATGTTGCTCGCCTGCATGGTGTTGATGCAAGGTGGTTTGTGGCGCGTTTTTGCGGCGTATAAAAAATCTGGGCGCGCGCCGTGGTATTGGGCGGGTGTCTTTTGGCTGGGTATGGCAGCAGGCTTATTTATTAAGGGTACCTCGCCCTTTATTGGGTTGTTGACGGTGGTGGGTATTTGTATTGCGGAACGTTCTATGGCGTTCATCAAACAACTACGTATCTTGTCAGGACTGGCCGGTGTTGTGTTAATTTCGTTGGCGTGGATTATTCCGTTTAGCCAAGTGGGGCATTCCAATTTCTTGTGGGATATGTTGACCAAAGATGCCTTACCCAAGGTGTTTGGTAGTGCGCAAGGGCACGGTGCGCCGCCGGGTTATTTTTTGCTATTATTACCGTTGATGTTTTGGCCGTGTTCCGTGCTGTTGTTTCGTGGTTTTACGTTAGCATGGCAGGAACGCAAACAACCGCTCAATCGTTTTTTATTCGCTTGGATTATTCCCTGTTGGATTTTTATCGCACTGATCCATACCAAGCTGCCTGAGTATGCCTTGCCGCTTTATCCTGCGTTAGCATTGATTACGGCACGGCTGTGTCTCAATAAAGTCGAAATCAAGGGGCGTTTAAAAACGGCTGACGTTATTTACCGCAGTATTTGGTTGTGTTTGACGTTGGTATTGGCCGTTGCATTTCCACTGATGTCCTACCTATTGTTAAAGCATTTTTCGATTTCGTCGATTGTGATTGGTGTGAGTATATTGGGGTTAGGTGTTGTCTTATTTAAATTATCGAGCCTTCGTTTTTACCGCAGCTGCATTTTACTGTCATTGATTGGCGGTGTGTTTATTTATGGCTTTATTTACCAGTTTTATTTAGAGGCGATGCAGCCAATGTGGTTAACGCCTAAAGTCGAGGCAGTGATCAAGCAACAGGCCATTCCTATTAGTGCAGCGAACCCACTTTTTGTGAGTGATTACAATGAGCCGAGCTTAGTTTTCTATTTGGGCACTCACCGTGTCAAATTTGCAGCGTATGATGCTATTTTTAACAGCATGCGTTTGGGCACGGCACAGTATGCATTGATGAAAGATAAACATCTTCAGCCACTCAAGCAGTACGCGCACAAATATGGTTTTGCTGTGACGCCGCTGGCGTTCATTCGGGGGTTTAATTATGAGCACGGCAGTTATTTAAAATTAGTGCTGGTTAAGAAGGAACCCTAATGACAAAGAAAACAGTCATGCTGATACTGGGGGGCAGTTTAGTTTGGTTTGGTTTGATGATACTGAGCTACCACCGGTTTGACTTATTATTAGCCAGGCATATTTATGCGTTGAAGTTGCCAACGGATAACGGCACATTTTTGTTTTACTACACCAAGCTTGGGCTGGGCACCTATAATGCCATCTTCTTCGTGCTATTGTTTCTGATCAGCTGCTTAGTGATACGCCGTGTACGTATTGTGGCGCGCACGGGTTATTTATTACTGACGGTGGCTTTGGCCGGTGTGTTATGTGATGTGGTGAAGGTTATTTTTGGCCGCATGCGGCCATCGCTCTATTTTCGTCATCATGAGTATGGATTTTCATTTTCGGTGCTGCATCGCATACACCACAGTCGTTACGAATCGTTTCCATCTGGGCATTCGACCATTTCTGCTTCTGTGGCGGTAGCCTTACTCTTGTTATTTCCTAAGCTGCGTATTCCAGCTATTTTATTTATGTTCTCAATTGCGGTATCACGGGTGCTACGCTTGGATCATTATTTATCCGATGTGATGGCGGGCATGTATATTGGCACGATGACGTCATTGCTCTTGTATCACTATGTCTATCTGCCGTGTATCAATAGCGATTTATTATCACAACGCATAGGATGGCTGCAATCATGACAATGTTACTTTTTATTTTGGGCGGCGGACTAATGGCGTGGCTGGGGTTTCGCATGATCAAAGGTAATCCAGCGGTATTCTCAAAAAGCAGTCTCTCCAAGAGTGTTTATACGTTAGGTATTTTGGCGTTGATTCTGATTGCAGTGGTTATGATTTGTGTAAAAATATTGGGCGCTTAATTTATTTTTGGAGACGGGGGTGTGTTCGTAACAGACTAAACTCTGTTA
>NVSS01000156.1 GCA_002732805.1 Coxiella sp. (in: g-proteobacteria) | reverse complement strand
TTCTGCCACCGCGACGCCCTGTGGCGATAAAAAATTATTTTTTGTATTTTTCAGAACCGCCGCCACTTTCTTTGGGTCCGCATAATGCAGTGCTATAAGCTCAGCTTTAAGGAGGCCACTTGACTCACGCATAACAAATGGATCGCGAATTTTCTTAGGCCAAGCTAACGGCTTTGCATAGGCTAGTGACACGCCTATTGTTAGCAATAGAATCAATAAACGCATCACACACTCCTTATATTAAGCGTTGTTTCAAGCTCAACATCGCGCGCTTGCAGCGTCATCGACAATTGATCAACGCTGAAGATGAACGGCGCATTAGCCAATTGAAATAAAAAGGCAACCTCGTTAAGAAAATTCCCTCGCGTGGTGATTGACACAGGAGTTTCGTTAAATAATTTACCTGTCTTTGATTTTTCAAATTTGATTTCCGACACGTGCACGTGTGAGCGCGATGCCCAATTCAGCACGGCCTGCTGCATTTTCGCCTCTTTAAAAGAAAGCGCTTGCAGCCAATGACGTGCGGATCGATTTTCCTGCGGACTTAATACAGCAGCTGATTCCGCCACACGATGCGCACCAGCTAATTGATATTTCTGGCTCAACGCTGTTAACTCAATCTGCCGAGGCCAATACACCCACTTTATTAAAAGTGCCAGTGTGACCAACAGCACAATGCCACTGCTCACATATATTTTTATAAGGCGATGCTTATCCGTGCGCGGTAACATGCGGGACACGCTCCTTGTTTTATATCCGTTAATTTATAGTTTCCGAAATTGTGAATAATGGTCTTAGCGGCAATGGAAGACACGTCTAAAGCACATTCTTGATGACGGCATTCAAGTTGGCGCACGGTTACCGCTGATGGCACAGAGGAAAGTAGCCGTATTATTTTTTGCAAGAAACGATCGCGCTGCCAAACGAGCGCATTAATACCTTTGAGACGACCATACACCACCTTACTAAACGTAGCCGACTTAGGCGGCACGCGACCATTCAATTGCCGTAATTCCTGTCTCATTAGTGCGATTTCAAGTGATTGGCGATGCGTCCTATGAAGCACGCCCCCAATCGAAATTAGGCTGCATAAAAGCACAATAACAAGGGCCAGTTGCTGATGGCGGCGGCGGCGTTTTTCACGCCAGGGGTATAAATTAATCATGGCTTTTCCGCAGCGCTAAACCACGCTCAATTAAAGCGGCGTAATTCTCTTGAACATGCCTGTATTCCATCTCAAGCGTCACTGTCGCATCAAAATTTACCAACACAATCGTTTCAACAGGAACAGAATGCTCATCATAACCATAATATCCTAAGAGTAAACGTAATAGATGCTGCTGCTCTGATTCGCGGGCGATCGAAATGAATCGGAAAAAATGTAATTTGTCTTCCCCATGCGCACTGAGCGATAGTTGGTTTGAATGTACGACGGCACATAAAAATAAGCCTGTTTGCTGCGTGTCGTTGGCAAGCGCACGTCCTAGCGCATGTAATTCAGTATCAACAATAACCGCGCGAAATCGTCTAACCCTACAGTCCTTAACGAGTTGTTTCAATAGAGTAGACGTCACGGCATAAGCATGCACCAATAATCGATTACGCTCAGTCCGTAATAGGTCGTAATCAATATACGTATCAATTGAAAAGCGCGCTTTTAAAAAAGTAATGCGCTGCGTATCCGTCAAGCTTGCATCCAACCAAACACGCTGTGCCGCGATAGCCCTATTGTTAATGGAAATTGTATTCATGCCACGAGTGTGGCGCTAAACTACGTTGACTGCAATACCGTGGTTTCGATATCACTATGGTTTCGATTAAGCTCCGAACTATACTCTTCAAAATTGGTGTCATCTCGCCCACGCAATCATTCATAACCAACAACTTCTGTTCATGGCTAGGGCCATTCCTCATGGCGGTATCATCCACATCCAGATACACCTCTATTGGTACATCGCGCTGCTCTACCGATAATGCTGAATGACGCTGAAAAATTTCCGCTATGTCGCCCGCATCAAAACCACCTGCTTTGTAAGCAGGACAAAGCCTTTCGTCAACCTCAAGAAACGTATAGGGATCATCTCCATAAATGAGCAACACATGACTGCAGGCTCCTTTTACGCCGCTATGAAATGAGCGAGCATCGTCATCACTACTGATACGATGAGCGCTCCTTGCCTGCAACGTCTCTTTGCATAACCCAAGAAACTCTGCTGGAAACTCAACATGCTGAGCTGCTGTATAAATGATATAAACCACACCACCATCAACAGCAAGCAGCTGCTGAACAAAGTTTTGATTTAACTCATAGCGTCGCGCGCCTTCGCTGTGCGACCATGTCCACGTCACCAAGAGACCAAAATCAATAACCATCGCGTGTTCTTTTGGAACAGCTTCAAATAGTCCGGTGCCCGACACAAGGCGTCTCACGTTATTTCCTACTTCGCCGTTTAAACCTCTACTCATAATAATCCCCCCCCGTAAATTATTGGCTCCATTCTATAGTGCGCAACAATAATATCAACCACCTTACTAAATTTGACCAACAACGGTGTTTAAAAATATTTTTGCAGTACTGGGTTTTTTTGAACCGATGCTAATCTTGTACCTGTAGGCATAAATTTATAGCATGCTCTATTTATAAGACGTGATAAATTCACGGGGCTGGATATATTCAGACCCGGCACACGGAGGAGAAACAGAAATGAACATCACACGCACGTTAGCGCTCATTGGTGGGCTATTAATAGTATTAACGTCAGCCAAGCGATTATTGCAAGACCCTCTGCGAAATTAACGTTAATACATGCTTGAACAAATTGACGGGAACGCGCGTGCCTGCAGCAGACGTGACGTCCTGCAGGACAGTCTCCTTTGGCTGCCAATATGTTTGCTGCGGTTGTGAGCAACCTTTCAACGCCTGCTTAAACAGACTGGCACCCGGAAACCTGACTTCAGGCCAGGTGAACGCCTGCAATGCACCACAAACCAAATTCCAGAACACATGCGTACCAAAGTAGGCCCCCATAAAACAGATCAGTGAATTAGGGTTACTTTGAGCCAACCTAATACTGCTGGCAATCGATAATTATGTTCGCTCATGGGCCCTAGGTCTCGTGATTTTTTGCAATTATCGACCAGAAGCGGTACCATTCCTTCAGTTTTGAGTGAGTTCTAGGGAATCCTTATGGAAACAGTGGCGACAACTGCCGATAATTCCGTTATTGCATCGACTGCGGTCATATCCAGCAGCGCTAAAATTGGGCGAAACGTGCGTATTGGACATTATGCTATCGTTGAAGGCCATGTGGTGATCGGTGATGGATGCGTTTTGAACCAGCACGCCATTGTCAGACGCTACACCATACTCAAAGAAAATGTATTTGTTGATAGCTTTGCGGTTGTTGGTGCTGATAATCAAGATCTTAAGTTTGACCCATCGGTTCGAAGTGGCACCATTATTGGCGCGAACACTAAAATTCGCGAGGGCGTTACCATCCACCGCGCCAGCCATGAAGGCGACAACACTATTGTAGGTGATAACTGCTTGATTATGGGTAATGCCCACATCGCTCATGATTGCATCTTAGGTGACAACGTTATTTTGGCAAATGGTGCACTACTAGCCGGCCATATCGTTACGCAATCACACTGTATTTTGAGCGGCGGCGCTGTCTTTCATCAATTCATTCGTATTGGACATTTGAGCATGACCTCCGGAAATGCCGCGATTGGACTGGACGTTCCACCTTTTGTGATGGCGTTAGAACGTAATCAAGTTAAAGGGCTAAATGTTATCGGCATGAAACGTGCTGGCTTTACCCACAGCGATCTCCAGGATCTCAAAAATTTATACCGTCTCATCATGGCAGCACGCGGCAATGCCGCCGACCTCGCCGCAAAAGTTCGCAGTGAAGGACAGCATGGACAGTCTCGCGCAGGTCAAATATTCTTAGCATTCTTTGAGGAAGCGAGCACCCGCGGCTATCTACGTGCCTATTAAAAGGAAGTACTGATTGTTAAAGGCAGTTACCAGTTTTATGTCCCGTTGTTTTTGGGCGGGCTTGAGTTTGATTATTACACTAATGATCATTCTCAGTATCGTCTATACCTATCTTGAATTTCAATTACCAGATGTCAGTGTTTTAAAAGATGTGCACCTGCAGGTGCCGCTACGTATTTACACCCGAGAGGGCCAACTGATCGCACAGTACGGTTCTATGCGTCGCACGCCTGTATCACTCGATCAAATTCCGCCTAATCTCATTAAAGCAGTGCTGGCTACCGAAGATGCGCGCTACTACGAACACCCCGGTGTTGATTTTGTCGGTATCGTTCGTGCGGCTATTGCGGTCATTACCAGCGGTAAAAAAGTGCAAGGCGCCTCAACCATTACCATGCAAGTGGCGCGTAACTTTTTCTTGTCGCGCAAGAAAACCTACGGCCGTAAAATTCGTGAAATTTTACTGGCACTGAAAATTGACAAAGAGCTCAGCAAAGATAAAGTATTGGAGCTGTATTTAAATAAAGTCTATTTTGGCAAACAAGCCTACGGTGTTGCCGCGGCAGCTACCGTGTATTACGGCAAAGCCTTAAATCAGCTAAACCTGGCGCAAATGGCAATGATCGCCGGGCTGCCACAAGCCCCCTCACGCAACAACCCTGTTAGCAATCCCCCACAAGCCATGAAGCGACGTGATCATGTGTTATGGCGCATGAAAAAAGTAGGATTTATTACACCGGCACAATATAATGATGCGGTGCAACAACCGATTACAGCCACCTTCCACGGGCGTACGGTGCAAGTTAATGCGCCTTATTTTGCTGAGGTCGTACGTCAAGCGGTCATTAATGACTACGGCAATGATGCCTACAACACCGGTCTGTCGGTTTACACAACACTGTCTGCCAATCTACAGCAAGCGGCTATTCATTCGCTCCAAGAAGGTTTGATCGACTACAGTAAACGCCATGGTTACCGCGGCCCACAAACAAAGCTGGGAGACCCCACCACGGCGAACCTCCAAATATGGCAAAAAACCCTTTTAAAAATGGGTAACCCCGCACATTTAATTCCCGCTGCTGTATTGGTTGATAATGATCAAAGCCTCATAGCGCTTGTTGCTGATGGCACAAACGTCACCATCCCCTGGTCTGGATTATCCTGGGCGCGTCCACAATTAAAAAATGGTGTCGTCGGCAGAACCCCAAAAACAGCAGAGGACATCGCCCAGCCCGGTGACGTTATCTGGATAACACAAACGACGCGTGGCCGTTGGTTGCTTGTGCAACTGCCCAAAGTACAAGGGGCCATTATTTCAATGAACCCACAAAATGGTGCTATTTTAGCGCTATCCGGTGGCTTTAATTACCGAACAAGTAACTTCAACCGCGCCATACAAGCCCAGCGTCAACCCGGGTCGGGCTTTAAACCCTTTATTTATTCCGCCGCACTCAACAAAGGCTTTACCTTAGCCAGTATCATTAATGATGCCCCTATTGTGTTAGAAGATTCCGGCGAAAATTCATTATGGCGTCCGCACAATGATACCAATAAGTTTTATGGACCCACACGTTTAAAAGTCGGGCTCGCCAAATCACGTAACTTAGTATCCATTCGTCTCTTACAAAGCATTGGTATTGACTACACACTCAATTATGTTAAACGCTTCGGCTTTAACCCCGACCTCTTACCGCACACCTTATCACTGGCCTTAGGCAGTGGCACCGTCACACCCATGCAAATGGCAGCGGGTTATCTGCTAAATATTGTTTCGCATAAGTAACAAATGCCCGAGCAAACTCAGATCGAATGCGATTGCTCGGGTAATAAGCCGCATAACAATAGCTAAGTTTAGGCAAAAAAGGCCTAGCCGTTACATTGCTTTTAGACCAGGCTGCATAACTAAACGGCTCAAATATACCAATTCCTAACCCAGCTTCAACCATGCCATAGGCAGTAGGCGCACGTTGGGTCGAATAAAGAATATTAGGTTTGACGTTGTTTTTACTTAACATATCATCATGTTGTTGC
>NVSS01000155.1 GCA_002732805.1 Coxiella sp. (in: g-proteobacteria) | reverse complement strand
ATTTTTAGTATTTGTGCTGATAACGATTGCCACCAATAAAGAAAGGCCACCACAAGCGACACGTAAATAGGCGCGGCTCAGTGTATTGGGTGCGTTGAAGGAATTAATAAATAATATTATCCATATGCCACGTGTCATACGTATTTTTTGGATACCGCAGTTATTTACGTGGTTTGGTTTGTTTTCAATGTGGCTTTATTTCGGTTTGGGGATCGCACAAAATATCTATGGATTACCGCCGAGTGCCGTGATTCAAGGGCACCCATTATTTTCTCGGGAATTAATGAAAGGTGTTGCGTGGGGTGGCATTTGTTTTGCGACGTATCAGGGGGTGAGTTGTTTATTTGCTTTTCTCTTGCCAACCATTGCACGACGAATTGGTGGAAAAACAACGTATGGCTTAACGTTAGTGATGGGCGGTATCGGTTTAGTGGGCGCATTGTTTGTGCGTAGTCCTGATCTATTATTAGTTTGTATGGTGGGTGTGGGTATTGCGTGGGCGGGTATTATGACGATGCCTTATTCGATTATCGCGGCGGCGATATCACAGCGTAAGCGCGGTGTTTACATGGGTATCTTTAATATAACAATCACGGTTCCACAAATTATCTGTGCGTTGGTGTTAAGTGTCATTACGCAGTACTTTTTTCACAATCATGCGATGAATCTGGTGGGCTTGGGTGGTGCTTGTATGTTGGCTGGGGGTTGTTTGATGGTGCTTATCCAGTGGCGTGAGACGGCAAAATCTTAACTGAGTGATGCCCCCCCCGTAGGGCTCGAGTTCTACTGCGTTGCAATAAGCTTAAAGCTCATTTCTTGATATAGTATCCGCTCTGTTCGTCTTTAATGCGCGCACTGTTATTCTAGGTAAAAAGAGTCGATGAACATTGTCTTTAGTGATCGCAGAAGGTGGTTTACTACGCCAAGGCATCATTGTTAAGTCAGTTGTATTGAAGAAGCCTGCGTAGCTATCGGCAGTGGCTTTCAATACCCTTGTTAAAAACGGGTCATTTTGACAGCCAGCCGCATTGGCGATAATCATTTGAGGTGTTGTTGGGTCTTTCTGTAGGCAACTTTCTGAGAGCGCTCTGAAATTCGCTTCTTCTTTGGTAAGTGATTCTAGATCCATTGGCAACTGAATCGATCTAACATTCAAATTCTCCCTTTCTAACATATTACGTACACCCGATAAATGTCTCAGGCCTGTGAATAAAAGAGTAATTCGTTTGCGTTGTGAGTTTACTGCGTTTAGCACATCCTGTGCTAGCATGCGATCACTTTCAGATAGCCTCAAGTAATTTCCTGAAAAATTGGGATGGCGGTTATTTTTTCCTGTGTTATGGTCATAAATGTCGAGATGCGTGTCGCCATACATTTTATTGAATTCATCCGTTAGCCTGGAATTTGAATCGCCAATGTGGGCCTTGCTAAATGAGAAGCCTAAAAATTTAGAAAAAAGAGTGATACAATCGATCATCGTATTTTGGCTCGCTACGCGCATTGAATCGCGAAGTTCGCATGCCATCGGAATGAATGTTGTTGCCAAAAATTCTTTTAATTTATTTAAATCTTTATCGCGCGCGTCGGGTGGGTTAATAATAGAATCAATGGCATCGAGAAAGTTAAATTCGGAAGCGCCGCTTGCGCTGCCACCTAGTTCGTGTATCACCGCTACGCTGCTAGTGATTAATCGGACATACATTAAAATGGCTATTTGCGCAAACAAGTGCACTGTGCTGTCGTGGTCTTGCCCAACAAGAACAACGGTATGATCGGTGGCGTTATCGAAGTTACCTAAGGCATTTTGTAATTCAAGCATGTCGCCATGTATTAACGGCGTTGATTTTTTATAAGATTTAGTGGTGCCTTCTAATAGCTCCTGAAAGACTTTTTGAGCGAGATTGGTTGCCTCTGTCACGTCGACGGATAAACTATATAATATAAAAAAATAAGATAATAAATTGGCGCTTGATAGTAAAATCCTGAATATATTAAAATGCGATGCTTGATGTCTTTGTGGCGGCATGTCAGAAATCTCTTTTATAAGTGTTCAAGGATTATACACGCCTAAGGGGCGGAATGGAAGTGGCGCATCCTACGGGGCTCGAATCCGTATTGCCGCCGTGAGAGGGCAATGCGCTAAGCCATTAGGTGTAAGGATCGTTATTAAGCTCCTATTAATGTCCCTTTGTCAGTCTAGCTGCACGAAACGTACGCGCGGCATGCCAAACGTTTGTAGCTAGACATGTTGGTGAAAAGACCGTCTGTTGTTGACCCAGTTATATGCGCCATAACGTTAATCAGAAACAGTGAATTAAGTTTAGTACTGACATTTGTCCACATGCCTTATTAGGTTCACCTGCGTACGTTCCGGCAGTTTGTGGTTGTTGAATCATGTTGCCGTGAGATGGTCGTGTCTTTATTGTCTGCATTTGTATTGGGGGTGGTGATCGTTAGCCAGTCAGATGATCGTTTCACTAACATGCCGCCATCATGTTCGGTCTCGGCACGAACGATGGGGATTATTTTCCACTGATTAACAGGAGACGGGGTGTTAGACGTAAAAGCGGCCCTTGTACATTGTGCCGATATAGCTCCGGTTGAACTTGCTAACACTAATACGCCGACTATATATCCGAATGCGTTTGATTGCATAAATGCCTCCTTGGCTGACGCTACTAATTAAAGTGATATTGCCCCCCAATCTTTCTAATAAGGTATTTTTGGCGCGCCTACCCTGGAGAGTAGGGCGCACGGCTTGACTATTTTTTAGCCTGATGCTAGCCTAATACTTATGCCCATACAGCACGGAAGTAATTTGATGGCCTGGGTCACCAGCAACACTGCTCTGGATGAAGCCATGGCTTATATATGTAAGCACCGTCAGAACGATTCCCACAGCCCTAATACTTGGCCCCTCCATGTCAACTGGGCAATACATCACAAACAAGAGGTCCTATTGCATGAACGGGTTTAAGATAGCGATGATGATTGGGGTTCTTTTTTGTGTATCGGGCGCGCGCGCCGCCTGGTGTGGTATGTCGTGCGGGAAAGGGTATTGCCCGCACGGGTATGTCTTTGTGATCGTAAATTGCGAAAGCAATATCGGAGGAGGGTCCTGCGATATGGCGCCCGACGCACGCACACACTCACAACCGCTCACGTGCAACTGCAAATCGTATTCCACTGGGCAAGTGCCATCGGGGCAAGCAACCGCCGTTTGCCTGAAATTGGGCTCGAACCTAAACATAAATATAGTAACATACACGTATAGATTGCACATAACGAAGTCCTATGATATCACGTGCACAGGGCGGGACGCCCACAGACAGTGCCAGGAGGTCTAACCAGGTAGTGTCGCAATTTTTATTTTTTCAGTAAACGAACTTTTCCTAGGCACAACTACCCCGCCAATCATAAAGTTTTTCGAATACAGACATATTAGCGGCATGACTGTGTTGGTTTATGATGCAGTTCGATTCCCATAAGCGTTGCATACGCTGAGTAGAATTCTTTAAATCCCATCATGGGTTTTGTAATGCGCTTAATAAACGGATGTTCTTGCTCGACGATATTATTCAAATATGTAATTTGTTGAATCTCTTTGCCGCTAATTCATCACGATTTTTAGGGCGCATGAAATCGATAGTGGCGCCAGATTTGTCAACAGCACGATAGAGATAACCCCACTTCTTTTTAACCTTGATATAGGCTTCGTTCATCCTTCCGCTGTTACCCATATTACGCTTATATTTCCTACTGAATTCAGCGTCCAGTTTTGAAGAATGTTTAATAGCCCGGCGATTAATTGTTGGCGCTCCCTACGAGACTCGAACTCGTGTTGCCGCCGTGAGAGGGCGATGTCCTAGGCCACTAGACGAAGGGAGCATTGGGTCAAGGATGATGAGCTGAAGCGGTGCTGTTGTCAAGATGCTAAAGCTAAAATAAAACCCTTTGCGTGCTTTGTTCCTTGGCGCCTTTGCGTTGAAATATGAGCGGTGCGTGGCGCTAACAGAGACGGCGTTAGCCGCAGCTCCAGCGCCAATTTAAAGCCCCACCAATGAAATCCACAAGCTTTTCCCATACGCGCTCTAAAATGTTACAATCCTGCTTTCTAATTCAAAAACAAGTAGTAAAGAACAGTGCAGCCATTAGGACAACATATATGGAAGCGTCTGAAAAGGCGTTTTAGCGGGAAAGGGCGGGGTGACGCGGTTGTTATCGGGCGCCACGAGCATAAAGTATCGCGCAAATTCATCAGCCCCAATGCGATTAAGGTCTTGTATCGGTTAAATAAAGCTGGATATTCCGCTTTTTTGGTCGGCGGAAGCGTCCGAGACGTACTTCTGCAGCGCAAGCCCAAAGATTTTGATGTGGCGACGGATGCGCACCCTGAAGACATTCGTAAGGTTTTTCGTAATTGCCGCCTGATTGGCAGGCGCTTTCGTTTGGCGCATGTCTATTTTCATGACGAAGTGATCGAAGTGTCGACCTTCCGTGCCAATGTGAGTCAGCAAAATGATATCGTCGATGGTGAAATGCCCGTGATGGTGAAATCTGATAATACCTATGGCACGATCGAAGAAGATGCGTGGCGGCGTGATTTCACGGTTAATGCGCTTTACTACAATATCAAGAATTTCTCAGTCAGTGATTATACCGGCGGTATGCTGGATTTAAAGCAGCGCTTAATCCGTATGATCGGCGACCCGAACCAACGTTATCATGAAGATCCGGTACGCTTGCTACGTGCGATTCGGTTATCCGCTAAATTAGGCTTTACGGTTGAAGAAAAAACAGAAGAGCCCCTGTTTAAACTGTCCAATTTATTGTGGCATGTGGCGCCTGCGCGGTTATTTGATGAAATTCTTAAATTATTTTTTGAAGGTAATGCGGTTGTTACGTATAAATCGCTGTTACATTATGGGTATATGCGTGTGTTATTCCCCATTACCTTTGATGCGATTACGCATCGTGATAACACCCTGGATACGCAGCTCATTAAGCTGGCAATGAAGGCGACAGATGATCGTTTTGCTATTGGAAAATCCTTAAATCCTGGGTTTTTAATGGCGATATTGTTGTGGCCTGCGGTACAAGATCAATTGACTAAAGAGGAAGAGCTGCACCATCACTTTCACCAAGCATTGCATGCGGCGATTGATAACGTCTTATTAAAGCAAGTAGAGACGGTATCGATTCCAAAACGTATGACCGCCATGATGCGTGCGATTTGGTTGCTGCAATACCACTTAATACGGCGCCGCGGCAAGCGTGTTTATCGCACACTATCCCATCGTTATTTTAGGGCGGCGTATGATTTTCTTGAATTGCGTGCGAAATCAGGCGAAGACTACCAAGGTGAAGTAGATTGGTGGCATCAATTCCAAACGACGGATACTGAGGGCCGCGCTCACTTAATCGATACGTTAATAGCAGAGAGCAAACAAAAATGACCACGAAAGCGATTCATGCGGGAACGTTTGATCCCATAACGTTGGGTCATGTTGATATTGTTGCACGTGCGGCTGGCTTGTTTGATGAAGTAATCGTTGCGGTGGCGGAGAGTGAACGCAAAACGCCTTATTATCCTATTGAAAAGCGGCTGCAATTTGCAAAGCAGGCGTTATCTCATTTAAAAAATGTGTCTGTCGAGGCGTTGACGGGGTTAACCGTTGACTTTGTAACGCAGCATAAGGCGCACTATCTAGTGCGTGGTGTGCGTTCAGCAATAGACTTCGATTATGAGGCCGAATTGGCGGAAATGAATCGTGACATGCTTGATGGCAACGTCGATACGATTTTCCTCCCCACACGCCCGCAGTTTGCTTATATTTCAAGCACGATGGTGCGCGAATTAATTCTCATCAAAGCGTTTGATCAATTAAAGCGGTTTGTGCCAGAAACAATCCTCAATCTTTTGCAGTCTGACTAATTATTTTTGGCATTTAGGGCAGTAAAACGTACTGCGTTGACCTTGTGTTAATTTACAAATGGTTGTGCGACAGCGAATACACGGTTGTCCATTGCGGCCGTAGACAAATAATTCCTGTT
>NVSS01000154.1 GCA_002732805.1 Coxiella sp. (in: g-proteobacteria) | reverse complement strand
TGTAAAACACACCCCCGTCCCCAATTAGATCTCCGTCAGAACCGGGCGGATTGATTGACTCAAATTCAAACGATCCACTTCAGAGATGGCAACCAACATCCCCGTTTTAAGCTCGGGTGACGTGATGACTGAATAGCGCTGATTAGCATGAAAAAATTGTACGCCATGCGTGGTGACTACTACTTTTTTCAGATGATGTGCTGGTGTTACCGTATATACGTAGTGTTTATCACCTACCGCATAAACAGCATTGGGGGGCACCAACATACTATCATTTACGGGCAATAACGCGGCTAAAACCTCAGCAACCGAACCGGATGGAGGCAATATGCTACGCATTGGAATATAGGTCACCCGAACCCCGGCTTGACCCGGCTCAATCGTTGCATTCACCGAATGCAACGAAAGGGCGATCACGCTCCCTTGATAAAAAGCAGTGGCGCGAGCTGCCTTGGGATCTGTTAGCAGCTGTTTAAATTGAGGCAAATATTTAGCAGGCACATACACGATGTAACCCATCCCAGCAAATGAATTTAACTGTAGCAACAGCATGCCTGGCGCTACCAGTTTGTTTTTAGTCACCCGCACACCAACGACCATACCATCTGATTTTGCCTTTATAAGGGTATTATCATAATTGACTTGCGCCTTGTGTAATTGCAACTTAAGTCGTGCCTCCTCATTAACAACGCTATCCAACGCAGACCGTGAAATGGTACCGTTTTTATAAAGCGCACGTTTACGCACAAGCTGTCGATCGACGTCTTTAAGTAACCTTTTATTGAGTGCCAACACATGTGCCTGATCCGCATTCTCAATCGTCATTAACACGTGACCTTTTTTAACCATATCACCTGTTTTTACGTTTATTTTCAGTATACGGCCCGATGTTTGGCTGGTGTATTGACTGCCGTTACTAGCACGTAGGGTGCCGATCAATTTAATATCAGGCGCATGTGCCGCCAAGCGTACCTTAAGCACCCGCAATTTTGCTGCCGTGGAAGCCGTTGAAATCGTCGGTATAGGGCGGGTAACCTCTTCCCAATAATAGATACCAATTCCAATTGCAACAATCGCTAGGCACGTCAAACTATACGCTACATTTTTTAGCTTCATAAGTTACATCCACTCGTGTCACGCCCCAACCATTTGAGCACGCTAAATTTAAAATCAATATAAACAGACAATAAAGCAGGAACGAAAAACAATAACAGCAACGTAACAACCGCCATACCAAATACCATCGAAACCGCTAACGGCAATAAAAAATCACTTTTTGAAGGCGCATTTAAAATAGCTGGAATCAGCGCGACAATCGTCGTAATAGACGTTAACAAAATCGCCCGGCTCCGCGAAAATACAGCATGTTTGATCGCGTCGGTATACGTCATCCCTTCCTTATTCACCAGTATTCGAAAGCACATTATCAAAATAATAGCATCATTGACGACGACGCCGGCCAAACCAAATAAACCGAAAAATGCTGCTGCTGAAAAATTGATGCCCAATATCCACAAGCCAAATATCGCACCACCGAGTGCGATCGGAATGACGGGCAAAACCAATAAGGGATATATCCAGGATTTAAAGACAAATACCAATATAAAATAAATCAGGACAATGGCGATCATCAAATTACGCTGCAGTGATGCAAACACAGAGCTTGCCTGCGCTAACGATCCTGCCTGCACCATCTTCACATGATAGGTTGTGCCGAGCACCTTACCTAAATGATCTTGTAACAGGGTAATTAATTCACTAGGCGCAAGCACATGGGCATTTAAATGCACACGTATAATATCAGCTTTCTCATAATTCGAACGTGCCAACACTTCATAGCCTGGCACCTCTTTGATACGCGCAATCGTACCCAATGTCACCATTGAATGCGATGGTGTTTGGATGGGCGTCATTAATAAGGTGTCAATATTATCACGGTATCTTGCAGGCATTTTTAAAATAAAGTCGCGTTCTGCTGCCGTTCCTTCTTGAAGTGTGGTTACTTTAGTGCCGTATAGCCCCGACTGTAGTTGACGACTCACATCAGCTGCACTCAACCCTAACTGTTGTGCGTGCGCATTGAGTGATAGCTCAATATTATTGGCCGTCGGTTTTATCTTATTAGTAGCCTCCAACACACCCTCTACCGTTTGTAAAAAAGCCATTACCTTATTACTCGCCGCCGCTAAATTTTCATACGTATCATGCGCTGGATCCGTATTATATAATGCCACATCAGCGCTTGATTTACGTATCCGTATAACCGGCGCTACCATCATTGAAATTGACTTCACGCTTTCCGGCAAGACAATCGTCTTCTTCCAATGATCAATAAAGTCGTAATAATTAATTTTACCCGCTGCACTCATCGGAAACTGTACACGATAATCAATTTGTTTTGCGGTGATGCGTGGTATCAAAAGGACGGTTGAAGAGACCAGCCCTGAGTCTTTTAACGCAGTACGTAGTGACTTATCCATTTCCGCTTGTACCGCATTTATGTCGCCTGCTTGATAGGATGTGCGCATAGTTACTTTTACCGTTAATGCATTACCTAACGGGTTATCCATCAAGTCTATTTTAATATGCTTATTTAATAGCAAGCCAAAACAACACGCCGTCGTCATGATCACTAACACAATGCAAATCCAACGATAATCAATGCTTTTTTCAAGTACCTTCTTATAATAATTCTGACTAAAACGCCCAAAACCTTTACCCATAAAACTACATTTCATTCGCACCCACTGTTCGACTTTATTTCCTTCTCGATCCGTTGATTTGGAATACGCTTTGTAAAGGTGATGCGGCATGACAAATAAACATTCAATCACTGAAACGATAATAATAATAATCATTATGAGCGGAATATCACGAAACAATACACCCACATTACCTGGCGTTGTAAATAGTGGTACGAATGCTACAATCGTCGTTAAACCAGCCGCTATCAAGGACGGTTTACGACTGGCGGCCATATTAGCCTTTAAGGGATCAAAGCCAAGTCGCTTCCAAAGATGGAACGATTCCTCGCCCACCACAATGGAGTCGTCAACAACAATACCAATGGCCAAAATAATAGCAAATATACTAATCATATTAAGGGATGCACCCCCCGTAAATCCATATATTCCAAAGGTGCCTAAGACACAGGTAATCATACCCGCCACAATCCAAAAGGTGATGTTCCATGAAATAAAAATCATCAAAATAAATGTAATGACAATGATACTTTCAACGACACTCAGTACTAAGTTGTTTATATTTGATTTCATAACCAACCATTTCTGATCAAACGGAACTAAGCGATAGGCTCCCGCCGCTTGGGTATTCGCTTCATTCAGCCAGTTAAGTACTTTTTGACCCGCTACCGGCATGCTCATCCCATTACCTGTATCTTCGATAACCGAGATAATAGCAGCCGGCTTACCTTTGTAAGTGACTTTAACACCGTCATACGAAACGACCTCTTTCAAATCCGCAATATCTTTAAAGATATAAGCTTGCTGATGACGCCCCAAGTAGACCGTAAGCTCTCCCGGTGTAGCACTATTCTTAGGTGCTGAGATAATGGACTGTTCAGTTTGATCCCGGCCCGACACCCCGATGGGTTGCTTTTTAATATTTGAACGTAATTGGTCAGCCAATGCATTATAACTTGTTTGCATTTGATATAATTGATGTGGGCTAATTTCGCCAACCCACTCATGCGTACTAAGACCTGCTGTCTCGATTTTACCAACGTTCAATTGCTCTAATTTTTTTTCAAGCTTCTTGGTAAGGTATTTGACGCCTTTCGCTGTCGACGGACCATATACCAGTAATTTCGAAACCGTCAATACGTTGGAGGCACTGTGAATAGTGAGCGGCCCGGTACCTGCCGGCAGTTTCAAACTGGCCAATCGATCTTTGACTAACGTTTTGGCCTCTTGTAAATTCGTACCCACCTGATAGTTTAAAATAAGCTGGCCATGATTCTTAAAGGAATAAGCGCGTAAATAATTTAGTCGTGATAGATTTTTCAACTTACTTTCAGCGTCTTTAACAAGTACATCCACATCCTTGTTGGTATAGCCTGGCGCTGGAATTTCAACACGTACAAAGGGCGTCTTTACGGCACGCATCATACGAATCGGTAAATTATAAAGGCTCACCGCCCCCAGTATTATGAAAATAATGAACAGCAGCGTGGCTGCCATACGATCCTTAATGAAATATTCGCGTAATCGATCCATCTGATTATCTCTTTAAATAGGTGTGATCCATTTTTTGTAATAAGGCATTGGTTAGAATACCTTCATTTTTGGCCAAGCGTACTGGCTGATTAATTAAATCCACAGAATTAGCTTCCAGTACCTCATTCGCATTCACATAACTATCCAGTACATTATGAAAATCAAGCGTCGTGACCTCATGATAGGTGTTTTTGAATTTTGACAATTGAGAACGTGCCTTACTAATATCCTCTTTTGCAGCAAGATAAGCGAAGTGACTTGCTTGGAGCTGTTTATCATGTACTTTTGCTAATTTGCAGCAACCATAAAAGCCTAGGGTGCTTGCTTGAGCCGTTAAACACAATGTGGTGAAGCAAGCTACTGCTAATTGTGATCCAATGCGTCCTTTCATATCAAGCTACATCCCTCGCTGAATACATAGTCTACGTGATGACGCACAAAATTCAAAGAGATATACCATAATATACATAATGATAACCCTCTTATCCTGGTTATTTAATATTCCAACCTTGCTACCTACCTCCAAATACGCTACCTTGGCGCAATCATTAACGACGAGGTAATTATGAGACCCAGCAAACGCCAACCCAGCGAACTACGCCCGATCAAATTCACCCGCCATTTCACAGAATATGCAGAAGGCTCCGTATTAACTGAATTTGGCAATACCAAAGTATTGTGCACGGCCAGTGTCGAAGAAGGTGTTCCACGGTTCCTAAAAGACAGCAACCAAGGCTGGTTGACGGCTGAATATGGCATGCTGCCGCGCTCAACCCATACCCGCATGAACCGTGAAGCGGCACGTGGCAAACAAAGCGGACGTACCGTTGAGATACAACGCTTAATTGGCCGTTCGTTACGCGCCGCCATTGACTTAGAAAAAATTGGAAAATACACCATTAAACTCGATTGTGATGTGATCCAAGCGGACGGTGGCACACGCACAGCCGCCATCAGTGGCGCCTGTGTGGCACTCGTTGATGCGGTACGCCACCTGCAACGCTTAGGTGTCGTTAAAGACGACCCCATCAAGCAAATGGTCGCTGCCATTTCGGTCGGTATCTATAATGGTCATCCGGTTTTAGATTTAGACTATGCCGAAGATTCAAATGCACACACGGATATGAATGTCGTGATGACGGATAAAAACTCGTTCATCGAAATTCAAGGTACCGCCGAAGGCGAACCGTTTCATGAAAGTGAATTAAATGCCTTAATCGGGTTGGCGAAAGAAGGCATCGCAGAGATTCATCGCTTGCAAAATGACGTGCTGGGCAATGTTCAATCCTGATAATCAATATGCATCGGAATGATGAGCCCGCTACAAAATTAGGCGGGCGAACCTTTCAAGCATCGCTTTTCTTGTACGACTAAATTCATCAACCTTTGAATGATCTACATGTGCACGTTTAACATCAACCACCTTAAATAGTGCATCTACAGGTGTCACATCCTTTCTTGTGCGTTGTCCGCATGACAGAGTACGCTGATCACCTGCGTAACACATTACGTATAAAGTAAGCGCCACACCCATCGCATTCAATGCCTGAGTCAAGACAACAACGGCCAACATAAGCTGGTCGTCCCTTAATTCAAATAAGGGACCACATGAATATTGAGCGGGATTCACAAGATCCTTAACGTAAGCGACACTCGCATTTTGATCATAATAGAAGGCATGCTGAATATTATCACACCACACCGCTTTGGCCAGCGCTTGCGGGCTGAATAGCATATTTTGACTAAGACTCACACCCCCATTGACAAAGCAAAAACCCAATATAAATAAATCCGAAATCACACAGCATAGGAACCCCACTAGCGAAAATAACATCGCACCATACGGATAATCGCTATATTTATTATTTATTCCAGCAATCCTACTCCATATGGGATT
>NVSS01000153.1 GCA_002732805.1 Coxiella sp. (in: g-proteobacteria) | reverse complement strand
TGAATGTTCAATAAAACAATAGACTTTGAGACTTTGATAAAAAAAGTATAAATATTTTTTGGACAATAAATAGATTAATCCAGAAAAATTTAATTGCGTAACACCAGGGACGCACATTCCAATTATTTCTGAATCTGAAGCTCGAGCAATGAATCCAGACTATTTTTTAATATTACCTTGGCACTTTAAAGAGGGTATTTTACGTAGAGAAAAAGAATTTATGGCTCGAGGTGGGAGGTTTATTATTCCATTCCCTGAAGTGGAGATTGTTTAGTCAAGTATTAATAGATGCCCCCTCCAATATTTCTTGACCTATTTATTGATGAAAATTCCATAGCTATCAAAAATTTGACTTTTATAGGGTTCGGGATAGTGCCACATTGGAGGAAAAGAGTATAGAAAATCATTCATAGCCTTAGGTAATAAGTCGCCACGATGTGCGCTTAAGTATTTATCCATTAGCACATATACGGCACCGCGCTCATGCTTGTTCACTAGATTTCTCCGAAATAAAATACTTGTGAACACTTTAAAATGATTGGTTGCAGCCAAGTCTCGACCAAGGATTGGTCCTTCGGGGTGGGCTTTAAGATAAACTGCAGGCACAAATTGAGAAGGATCTATTGTTGCTTGTTTATTGGTCTTCTTAAGCATGGCAGAGATGATGTTTAGGCTGCCTTGCCCATCAGGGTGAAAGGAGAACATGAATAATATCATAATCAATAACGTACCATTAAGTACCCATGCTCTCTTTTTTGAGCCGCGCGCATTTTTTGGTTGAGGTAATCGTTTTCTAATGGCATTCGTTATAAAATAACCGAGGAACAAAAGGTCAACGTATATGCAAATAAGGCTGAACGCATATTGGCGTATTGAAAATTCTCCCGCCATGATTCGCGGGTTAGAAACAATATGAGCGAATAGCGGATTAAGCCAATGGTAGGCGGCAGATCGTTGGGCTCCGCCCCACCACAGCGAAGGAGTAATGCCTATCAAAATCCCAGTCACGCAGGTGTATAAGACTGGGGCGGCAAATAAGAGCGCAAAAAGTAACTTCTTATTTTGTAAGTGTGCACTTACTTTCGAAAACTGTAAGACAGCACCCAGCAAAAGTATCACTATTGCAAGGGGATATGAATGCACTAAGAGGTAGATGGTATTTTCAATGGAAAATACCGCGTAGGCAATAGCATCAATAAACGTACCTGATACTGGCCACACAGATTGGCGCATTTTAAGGCCAGGGGAAAATATTAAGATTAATGTACATGTAATATAAATCAGGCATAATGCCCAAACCTTTGGATCGTGTAAGGACGCTTTAAAAAATCGCTTGGCACTAGATTGCTGATAACGATACCACGCAAAGATTGGAATAATGAATCCACTTACTGCTAAAAGGCTTTCATGGCATAAAATGTTCCATGCGAACACCGTACAAAACAAGAAAAATGTTTTTTTATTTTCAATGCTGTTAGGCAATAGAGCTATGAGTAAAAAAAATGTAATTGTTGCGCCTAAGTAAATTGACAGGCCGGCGCCAAAGATAAAGTAGCCAAGACTATTCAGGATGAAGAACGCTATGGCTGAAACAAAAAGCCCAATTAATAGGCCAGACTTAAAGGGGACCGACATGAGTTGACGTAGAAGGTATGCTATGGAAATAGGAACCAATGAGTATATCATTAATCGAGCAAACACCCAGCCCTTATACATCGACGTAAAGAAGGTGCTTGTCATTGCGAGCGTGCACACATTAAAGTCAGCAGATAAGCGGTTTATTGGGGTGTGAAGGTAATAATTCATTGTGCACCCGAGCAGGCCGAATGTTTTGTACGTATGAGTTGCCGCTGGTTCGTCTGGCATTAGCCACATAAACAACCCTGCAGAGAGACTGAAAAAAAAGCATGCCGCAGCAAATATAAAGCAAATGATATAGAATATTACTCTTGAGGTGACTGCAAACTTTGTTACTGCTCCCAGCGTTGACCGGTTTGCTGGCTGCAATGGCTTAGGCTCCATTCGATAATCTCCATTTTTGTATTTTCCTAGCGTAAAAACGTCGGTATTGTGACATGATATCACTAGACATTCCAGTGCTGTTCTGCTTGATTGTGATGGGGCTATGTCGTTTGTTAAATTGTCAAAATATGGCGGACCAGAGCGGAAATAATAGTCGTTTTGGTGTATGAGCATTGGATGGACTAGTTTGTGTTGCTCATAAGGCGCAAAGAGTTGAAGTATATAGGTCCTAATGCTAAAGTACCCAAATTCAAAAGGGATCTTTTATGGAAAACATCTTAATCACAGGTGGTGCAGGATATGTTGGCAGTCTACTTGTTCCTCAATTACTCGGCCTTGGCTATAAAGTAACCGTGTATGACATGCTTTTTTTCGGTGATTCTGTTTTGCCTAAGGGAAATCCAAATCTAACTATAATTGATGGTGATATTCGCGATGTTGATCACTTAAAGATTGCGTTTCGTGGCATTGACAAGGTGATAAGTTTAGGTTGTATTTCCAATGATGCGAGTTTTGTGCTGAATGAAGCATTGAGTACGTCGATCAATTTGGATGCATTTGAGCCAATGGTTATCGCGGCGAAAGCAGCAGGCGTTAAACGCTTTATCTATGCGTCTTCTAGCTCTGTGTATGGTGTTTCAGATCAGCCGAATGTAACTGAAGAGCATCCGTTAGTGCCGCTAACACAGTACAATAAGTATAAAGGCATGTGTGAGCCGTTGTTATTTAAACATCAAGACGAAAATTTTACATGTGTGACAGTGCGCCCGGCGACGCTGTGTGGTTATGCGCCGCGGTTACGCCTCGATTTGAGTGTAAACATATTAACGAACCACGCCGTGACCAACGGAAAAATTATAGTGTTTGGTGGCTCGCAGTTACGCCCTAATCTCCACGTTCAAGATATGTGTGGTTTATACAAGTTACTATTGACAGTGGCGAGTGAAAAAATAGCAGGTGAAACCTTCAATGCCGGTTACCAAAATATGTCAATTATGGAAATTGCACAAATGGTTAAGCGCGTGGTTGAAGCTGAAATGCCTGAAAAATCGCCAATCGCACTGGAAGTAACTGAATCAGATGATATACGCTCATACCATATTAACTCAGACAAGATTAAGCGCTGCATTGGTTTTGAGCCGTGCTACACCATTGCGGATGCGGTGAAGAGTTTGTGTGATGCATTCAAGGCGGATAAGATCCCTAATAGCATGACGGATGATAAATACTTCAACATGAAGAAAATTCAAGCATTAGAGGTGGTTTAATGTCCAAGAAAATCGCTGTTGTTACTGGTGGGGCGGGTTTTATAGGTAGTCACGCTGTTGATTTATTATTGGCTCGTGGCTATAAAGTGCGTGTGATTGATAATTTATCGGGCGGGCATCTCAAAAACGTAGCGCATCATCAGAACAACTCTGATTTTGAGCTAGCCAAACTTGATATCTTGCAATTAGAGCCATCTTCTCCTTTGTTTAAAGGTGTGTCGCTTGTGCTGCATTATGCGGGCATTGGTGATATTGTTCCCTCGATTGAGCAGCCGACGGATTACATGGCTATTAACGTGCTAGGCACGGTAAAGGTGCTTGAGGCGGCGCGTCATGCAGGCGTTAAGAAATTTGTCTATGCGGCATCGTCATCTTGTTATGGCATGGCAGATACACCCACTGATGAATCACATGTCATTACACCGCAGTACCCGTATGCGTTATCAAAATATCAAGGCGAATGTGCGGCACGGCATTGGCATCAGGTCTATAAGCTTCCTGTCAATATCATACGAATCTTTAACGCGTATGGAACGCGCGTGCGTACAGCGGGCGCTTATGGCGCTGTATTCGGTGTGTTTTTTAAGCAGAGGCTAGAGGGTAAGTCTTACACAGTGGTTGGTGATGGCGCGCAAACACGTGATTTTCTTTATGTGACGGACGTTGTTAAAGCCTTTGTGGCGGCTGCAGAGACTGATTTAACGGGTAAAGTTTGGAACCTAGGTGCTGGAAACCCGCAGTCAATTAATTACCTTGTTAAGCTTATTGGCGGCGGTGATATTATATATGTACCTAAGCGCCCGGGTGAGCCTGATTGTACTTGGGCCAATATTGATAAAATTAAGCGAGAGCTAGGTTGGGTGCCTGAGGTATCCTTCGAAGAAGGGGTCCGTTTAATGATGGACGATATTGAGAATTGGCGTGATGCACCGTTGTGGGATAAAGAATCTATTGCGGGCGCAACAAAGGCATGGTTTGAATGTTTAGCATAATGGAGCGGGACCTATGTTTCTTAAAAAATATCAGCATAAGATAAAAACAGCTGAAGAGTTGGTGCGTATCATCGGTAGCTTTCCGCGCGATCAAAAAGTAGTGATGTGCCACGGTGTGTTTGATGTTGTGCATCCAGGGCATATGCGTCATTTGCTTTTTGCAAAAAGCAAGGCTGATATATTAGTGGCGAGCTTAACGGCTGATATCCATATTTGTAAAGGGATGTATCGCCCACATGTACCGCAAGCAATTCGCGCCGCAAATTTGGCAGCGTTTGAAATGGTTGATTATGTAATAATCGATTTTAATAAGGCGCCGTTGGATAACCTTCGATTATTACAGCCCGATTTTTTTGCTAAAGGTTATGAATATTCAGGTGACGATAAACCGTTAAAGACGCTAGAGGAAGAAGAAATCCTCAAGAGTTATGGTGGTGACATTTTATTTACGCCAGGTGATGTCGTTTACTCATCTTCGCACTTGATCAATATTGCGGAGCCTTCTTTGCGCTATGAGAAATTGGTGTCTGCGATGGAAGCTGAAGATATTTCCGCTGAGGACCTGTATGCCAGCCTAAAAGGTAATGAAAAACTAACCGTGCATGTCATTGGTGATACGATAGTCGATGGTATTCTCCAGACTAACGTTATCGGCGGTCAAATAAAAACACCTACATTGAGTGTGCGTTATGAGTCTCAAACTAATTACGTTGGTGGCGCGGGTGTTGTTGCGAAGCATTTGAAAGCAGCGGGTGCTAATGTTATTTTCACAACGGTTTTGGGGGATGATGAGCGCGCTAAGTTTGTCTTAGATGATTTAGTAGCTGCGGGTGTTCAAGTTAATGCGATTACGGATCAAACAAGGCCAACCACATACAAAAATGCGGTGGTTGCCGGTGGTTATCGTTTGGTTAAAATTGATACGTTAGATAATTCTTCTATTTCAGATACGGTGCTCCACCAGCTGGTGGATGGAATTGCTAATACGCCAGCGGATGCGGTTGTATTTAGTGATTTTAGACATGGCATTTTCAATAAGCGTACGATTCCTGCGTTGCGTGAAGCGATCCCTGAGGTGTGTTATAAAGTGGCTGATAGTCAAGTGGCAAGCCGCTGGGGAGATATCACTGAGTTTCAGAATTTTGATTTAATTACGCCTAATGAGCGCGAGGCACGTTTTTCGTTGGGAGACCAGGATACGGGGGTGCGTCCTTTGGCCTCAAATCTTTATAAAGCGGCAAACTGTACGACGCTCATGTTGAAGCTTGGCGAAAAAGGCTTATTGACTTGCGGAAAGTTCGATCAGACCACGGTAGTAGATACGTTTGTAGATCAAGTAGTCGATGCAGTGGGGTCGGGTGATGCATTGCTAGCGTATGCGATGCTGGCGATGGTTAAAGGCTTTAGTCCGGTTGTAGCGAGCATTGTGGGTTCAATGGCAGCCGCTTGTGAATGTGAAGAAGATGGCAATATTCCAATTACGCCACATAAAATTACGCAAAAACTGAAACGTGTATTACGACGCGCACAGTATTCTTTTGATGGGCCGGAGGTGGAGGTGGTCAGAGCGAAGGTGGCGCCAATAAGCGATGAGGTAAGTGTATGAGTGAGGTTGAGGCTGCTGTAAGGAAAGTAACGCCAGGTATTATTCAAAATAGCCATTCTGATGATGGCTCTATATTTCACAACGTCATGAAAGGTGCTCATGATTATTTTAATGGGTTATTTTACTGGAAGATCTGGAGCTATATGGCATATGCGTCTATTCGTAAACGCTATGCCCGCACCGTGATAGGACCTTTTTGGACAACATTAAGTGTTGCTATATTCATAGGTATTATGGGTGTTCTTTTTTCTTTTTTGTGGCATAGGAATGTTAAAGACTTCATGCCATTTTTTTCTGCTGGGTAC
>NVSS01000152.1 GCA_002732805.1 Coxiella sp. (in: g-proteobacteria) | reverse complement strand
CATAAAACAAGAAAATTGGCCAGCCACTGTCGGCTTATTTACGGGGCTTTTAGCAAAAGAGGTGGTCGTTGGAACACTCAACACATTGTATACCCAAGTAGGGCATCTGCATCATGTGGACGACAAATTTAGTTTTATAGGCGGTTTAAAAGCGGCGCTGGATTCGATACCGCGAAATTTGGCGGCATTGCCGGCAGCGCTGAGTAACCCCATTCTTGCGTCCGCACCGATTAAATCCGTTAACAGCGGTGTGTATGGCGTAATGAGCAAGTACTTTGATGGCGCCGCTGGTGCGTTTGCCTATCTCTTATTTATCTTATTGTATTTTCCGTGTGTATCAACAATGGCAGTGATGCGTCGTGAGATTGGTAAGAACTGGGCGAATTTTTCGATGCTATGGACGACCGGGCTAGCCTATGGCGTGGCGACGTGTTTTTATCAATTAGCCACCATACGACGTCATGAATTAAGTTCTAGTTTGTGGGTGATTGGGATGATGGCTACGTTCGCCTTGGTTATTATCGTGCTGCGCCTGAAAACAGGGCCGCGCGTACAATCGACAGCGGAGATGAGCCATGCCTAGTCTTATTGCACTTAAAAACTTCATCAAAGAAAAGCAAATTGTTAATTTACAATCGTTGGCGGTGCATTTTAGAGTGACGGCAGATACCTTACAGCCGATGTTAAGTATGTTGATTACGAAAGGTTATATTTGTCAACGCAAGGGCGCTAATTGTGGTAGCACGTGTACGCGTTGTGATATAAAATTAATGAAAATTTATTCTTGGCAAACGACGCAATCGCATTAGAGGGTTAAGGGTTTACAAGGGTTTTGTAACTACTTTTTTTAAGGGGTAAGCGTTGGCAGGTGTGCCATTTGCTTAAAGGGGTATCTTACAGTGTCTTTCCTGAGAGTAAATGGGGGGCTTGTTAAGCGTTATTTATCCAAAATAATTTTTCCGGACAGGGCGTACAATCTGATTAGATTGACTATGCGGTCAGTTCTTTTTGCAGTGCTTCAAGTGATTTCCCTTTTGTCTCAGGAACGTATTTAAGAATGTAGAACCAGGAGAAGACAGAAATTCCGGCGTACAACCAAAATGTACCGGATAGGCTAATGCTATGTACGATGGTTAAAAAGGTACTGCCAATAATTAAGTTAAATAGCCAATTAAACAGGCTGGCGACACTCATGCATTTGCCACGAATTTCTAACGGATAGAGTTCCGTAATTAACAACCAAAAAACGGGACCGAGACCAATCGCAAAAAAAGCGACATAGAGTAACAGTGCAAGCACGGCAATTATTCCAATATCCGCTTTAAGCGCCGGCAGTAAAAAGGCGGTAGCCAACAGGATCAATGCAATAATCATGCCGCCCACACTGATGAGTAATAATTTACGTCGGCCTAATCGATCAATAATGAGTAGTGAGAGAATGGTAAACGCGACATTTGTAATGCCGACAAAAACCGTTGCCATGATGGCTTGTGATTTCACATGAAAGACGGCCATTTGAAAAATGGTGGGTGCGTAGTAGATAATGGTATTAATGCCGGTTATTTGTTGAATGATGGACAGGGCGATGCCGATGAACAACAAGGGCCGAATGTTCGGTTTGAAGATAGCTTTGATGCCACTGCTTTGTTGCGTGATGGCGTGTCGAATGTCATTGAGCTCTTGATCGACATCGTTGGTTCCGCGAAGTGATTCGAGTATTTTTTTAGCGTCTTTATTTTTTCCCTGACGCATTAACCAGCGTGGACTGGGCGGTAAAAAATACATGCCAACACCTAATACGAAGGCGGGCACGGTCGCAAATAAAAACATCCAGCGCCAGTTGCCAACCGTAAAGGAAAATCCATAGCTGACGATAAATGCAAACAGAATGCCACTGGTGACGGCCAGTTGATTAAACCCGACCAACTTACCACGAATGTTGGGCGGTGCAATTTCCGAAATATAGAGCGGGGATGCTAAGGACGCCACACCGACCGCGATACCCGTGATAATGCGGCCAATAATTAATTGTGTAATGGAATAGGCGAAGGCGGTTTCAATTGCGGCGAGTATAAACAAGGCAGCACAGGCAATAATAGTGCGGCGACGGCCTAATTTATCCGCGAGAGCACCGCCGATCAAAGCGCCAATTATAGCGCCGATGAGGACGGCACTCACCACCAGTTCTTCGCTACCAGAGGATAAATGAAAATCTGTTTTGAGGTAGAGCAGCGCGCTAGAGATGACGCCGGTGTCGTAACCAAAGAGCAGGCCACCCAGTGCCGAAAAAATAGTGGCAATATATACAGTCCGTGTATGATGCGTAGTCATTGTTCTATGATGCCACACATTGACTTACATTTATACACCTGTATCATCTGATTTTTTATGACCCTTAGGGCGCATGGTGGTGTGAGATAGCAAGCGGTCGCTGTGCCATCGTGGGTGCTTATGTTCTTGAATAGATAGCAGTAGTGACGTGCTGGCTGTTTTAGCGTATCATATTAAGCTATGTTTAAATCATTAGCTTTTTATATCGGATCCCGCTATACACGCGCTAAGAAGCGCAGTGGGTTCATTTCGTTTATTTCCTTTGCCTCGATGCTGGGTATTGCGCTGGGGGTGTTGGTTTTAATCACCGCCTTATCCGTAATGAACGGTTTTGATTATGAAATAAAAACACGTTTTTTTGCGTTGATGCCCCAAATATCCGTACTGACGGGGGGGAGCGTACAAAATAGTTGGCAAGACTTAGCCAAGAAAATTGATGCGATCCCGCAGGTGACGGGCGTGGCGCCATTTGCCAGTGGCAAGGGCATTTTGATGAAAAATGGCCAGGTATATGGGGTTGATACGGTTGGCATTATCCCATCTGAAGAAGGTAAGGTCTCCAAGCTGCCACAAAAAATGGTAGCGGGCACGCTAAAGAGCCTGACACCAAATAGTTTTAATGTCGTGATCGGTCAAACCTTAGCAAATAATTTAGACGTAGGGATCGGCGATAAAATTACCTTATTCACACCGCAAACAAGTGTGTCCTTGGTGGGTGTGTTTCCGCGCTATCGTCGCTTTACGGTGAGTGGTATTTTTCATGCCAGTGATGCCTTTGGTTTTGACTTAGCGTATGCGTTTATCAATATGCAGGACGCAGAGCGTGTATTTCCACCGGGTAAAGGCACGAGCGGCTTACACGTAACTTTAGATGATATGTATCAGGTAGGCGGTGTCACGCAGCGTATCCAGCAGCTATTGCCCCCCGGTTATGTTGTGACGAATTGGACACGCAGCAACGGCGCTTTTTTCCAGGCAATCTATATGGAAAAAACCATTTTATTTGTTATTTTAATTTTGATTATCGCGGTAGCGGCTTTTAATTTAGTGGCGACGTTGGTGATGGTGGTGAATGATAAACGTGCCGACATTGCTATTTTACGGACGTTGGGTGCCAGCCCGGGGACCATTCTACGTACCTTTATCGTGCAAGGCTTTATTGTGGGTGTGTTTGGGACCCTTCTTGGCTTGATTGGTGGGTTGTTGTTAGCGAGTTATGCGACCGCTATTGTTAATTGGTACCAGCATACGTTCCACGTACAATTATTGCAGTCATCGGTGCTCTTTGTTGATTTCTTACCGTCGCGTATCGAGGCCAGTGATGTGATTAGTGTCTCTATCATTGCGATCGTACTGAGCTTAATAGCATCACTTTATCCGGCATGGCTCGCGTTTCGTACCCAGCCCGCGGAGGCCTTGCGTTATGAATAATGATGACCCGGTCCTATATTGCCATGACGTGACCAAAAGCTATATCGATGGCAAGCTGCACGTCGACGTCCTCAAAGGCGTAGAGATTGAAGTATTAGCTGGCGAGTGCTTGGCAATTATTGGTGCCTCAGGCTCTGGAAAAACAACATTATTGCAAATATTAGGCGGTTTAGATAACCCCACTAGCGGTGAGGTCAGAATTGCAGGTCAAGATTTATTGCACATGAGCGAAAAAGAAAAAGGCCACTTCCGCAATCGGAATTTAGGCTTTATTTATCAGTTTCATCATTTGTTACCTGAGTTTAATGCGTTGGAAAATGTGGCGATGCCGTTATTGATTCGTGGTCTATCGCATAAGGAAGCACAAGCCAAAGCAGCGGTCTTTATTGAGCGTGTTGGCTTAAAGGACCGTATGATGCACTTCATTGGTGAGTTATCCGGTGGTGAGCGGCAACGTATTGCGGTGGCGCGTGCGTTAGTGACCGAACCGGCGTGTGTGTTAGCGGATGAACCGACGGGGAATTTAGACCAAGAGACAGCGGACCATGTGTTTAATGTCATGATGGAGTTAAACCGCGAATTTAACACAAGCTTTATTATGGTGACACACAATAAAGAATTAGCAAATAAGCACGACCGTGTTTTATCCTTGGAGCAAGGTCAATTAGTGGAGCGTAAAACGTAAGAATGGCAGAGTTATTTATTGAACGTCACAAAGGTGGCGAACGCGTCATCACTGTTCACATCGATTTTTTTCGACAAACAACGGATGGGGCGGAAGAAGAATTTGTTGAATTAGTGCGCTCGGCACAATTGGACACCCTGAAATCGTTTAGTTTTAAAAAAGACAAACCCAGCTCCAAATACTTTGTAGGTGGCGGTAAAGCAGACGATATACGTCAGGCCGTTAAGTTTCATGAAGCGGATGCGGTTATCTTTGATCATGAATTGTCACCGGCGCAAGGGCGCAACCTAGAAACACTATTTGAGTGTCGTGTGATTACGCGCAGTGAGTTAATTTTAGATATTTTTGCGCAGCGTGCACGCACCTATGAAGGTAAACTTCAAGTTGAAATGGCACAGCTGCAGCATCTGAGCACGCGCTTGATACGCGGATGGACGCATTTAGAGCGCCAAAAAGGCGGTATTGGTCTGCGTGGACCGGGTGAAACCCAGCTTGAGTCGGATCGGCGTTTGATTGGTGATCGGATCAAATCGATTAAAAAACGTTTGGATAAAGTGCTTAGAACACGCGAGCAAGGACGGCAATCTCGCCAAAAATCATCGGTACCAGCGGTTTCC
This sequence comes from Coxiella sp. (in: g-proteobacteria), assembly GCA_002732805.1. Classification (GTDB taxonomy): domain Bacteria; phylum Pseudomonadota; class Gammaproteobacteria; order Coxiellales; family Coxiellaceae. Next base: position 1,177 of record NVSS01000152.1, on the reverse strand, counting down.
TTGGTGGGCTATACGAATGCGGGTAAGTCGACCTTATTTAATGCGATTACGCGTTCGGATGTCTATGTGGAAGACCAATTATTTGCAACCCTAGATCCGACGCTACGCAATCATCAGCTCGGTGGGATGGGAAATGTGGTGCTTGCCGATACAGTCGGTTTTATCCGTGAGTTACCGCATGATTTAGTGGCGGCATTTCGTGCCACACTCGAAGAGACGCGTCAGGCGGAACTGTTATTGCACATCGTTGACCGCAGCGCCCACAATTATAAAGACACGATGCGTGAAGTAAATAAAGTGCTTGAAGAAATAGATGCACATCAGGTTAAGCAGTTGACCGTTTACAATAAAATTGATTTATTGCCTGAGCAAAGTGCACGTATTGATTATGATGATAACGATAAGCCGTTTCGTGTGTGGCTCTCTGCTAAAACCGGCGAAGGGCTGGATCTATTGTCACAAGCCATCGCTGAGTTATTGGGTGGCCTGCTCATGCAAAAAGAAGTGACGTTAAATGCCTCACAGGGAAAATTACGTAATGTATTGTATAAATTGCAATTGGTCACCCATGAAGAAGTGGTTGAAGAAGGATGGTTATTGCAGATTAATATACGTAAAAAATTATTTGATCAATTATTTTGACTGAAAAATGAGGGTGTGTGCGCTGGTAGGGTGCTGTATATTTGCAGCGAAATGGTGATTTTAATAATGAAGAGGGTGGGAGAAGACGAATGTCTAAAACTACAAGACGTGTTGCTAGCACAGGAAGTGTCCTTGTAGCGAAGGGGCGGCGTAAAAAAATGGCGCCACCTGCAAGTATGGAATCTATAATGCTAACAGGGGGGTGTGATTGTGATTAGCACGTTGTTGTTGGCCGTTTCTATTTACCTGACATTTCTTGAAAACCAGCCTAAGGTCTCTACTAGGTCATCTATGCATTTTTGATGTTAATAAGTATGAGGGCGTGTTGAGGCATGGCATACACCTGAGCTAACAATAGACAATATAACATCTAGCTTGCGGCCGACGACCATTCCAGCATAGAATGGTGTTTATCTATCAAAAAACTGGGAAGCTATACTCATGGCAGATGACAATAATCCATGGCAGCGCAAGCCGGATGGCCCGCCTGACTTACTCAAAGAAATCAAAAAATTCTTCAACAAAGGGAAATCAA
>NVSS01000151.1 GCA_002732805.1 Coxiella sp. (in: g-proteobacteria) | reverse complement strand
TAAAAGAGTTGGCGACTGTTTTAAATAAGAGTGCGCAGGTTGATGCACAGCAAGCAGTTATTGTGGATGGGGTGTGTCAATTTTCACCCATACAGAGATGGTTTATAGATCAAAACTTTTCTAATCCAAATTATTTTAATCAAAGTTATTTCTTCAAGTTGCTTAATGAAGTGAAATATGAAGATTTGAATGAGGCTTTTGGTGCCATACAAGAAATGCATGATGAATTTTGGCTTAGGCTAGATCGTGATGGGGGGCAATTTTATCTTAAGCAGGCTGACAGATGCTGTATTCAGGTTGAACGTTATAGTTGCCCCAAGCAAACACTGGATCAGCAAATAAAATGGGTAGAAGTTAAAGTAAATACGGCACAAGCTGAGTTAAATCTAGGATCAGGACCATTAACTAAAATGCTTTTATTTGGCGATTGCGTGGATGGTAAACAAAGAGTCGCTTGGATTATTCATCATTGGATGGTGGATACTGTAAGTTGGAATATATTAATAGATGACATAAGCATGTTATTACAAGGCAAACAGTTAGCACCTAAATCAGCTAGCTATGCTGACTGGACTAAAACAATCAATTATCAAAAAATGCTTTTAACAGAGGATGATAATAATTACTGGAAGGCGTTACTGGACAAGACAGAGCCTTTCTTAAAAACAAAGTTAACGAATAGACAAAAAGCAGACTACCGTCAGATATCAGTTTCATTAGATTCAATATTATCTGAAAAAATGCTTAAAATAAGTGTAAACAAAACAGCTATCGCATTAGACAGGTTAGTGATGAATGCCGTTTTCACAACGCTTGCTGATATTCTTAAGAAAAATGAGTTTTTAATAGATGTTGAGAGCCACGGTCGCGACTTGACTGATGAGCTTAATATTATTCGAACCGTGGGCTGGTTCACTAATATGTACCCCATAAAATTCAAAAAAACAAACAACTGTATTGATACCTTGAAAGGTATTGAATCGTCAATTTCGCGCACGCCAAAACTAGGGTCAGGTTATGGAATGTGGCGTTACCTGTGCGCTATAGAAGGATTAGTGAACAACATTGAGGTTGGTTTCAATTTTCTTGGGGATCAGTCATCTAGCCGCCATGATATTCTAGAGACATCTGGAGAAATTGACTTACATGAAATCGATAATGCAAATTACCCATGGCATATGTTAGATGTGAATTCATGGGTGCAAGACGGCGTCATCAGAATACGCATCAGCTTTCATCCGGAGTTGTTAACGGATGTTGAAAGTAATTCACTCATACCATCTATTACTGATAACCTTAATGATTTGGCTGAGTCTTTGAACAAGAAAAACCTGTGTAACGAATTATCCACAGAAGTAGTCGGTAAAAATAAATTGCAATCACAAAAACAAGGATATTCGTTACCAGCAACAACGACACAGCACCTGATGTATTGCTGCTCCACAAAGATTGATAAATCTGAATATACAACACAAATTATTTTAGATTGTTCGGATAATGATATCGATATATTTGAAACATGGGAAAATATATTTAAACAACATCCCGTTTTAGCTAGTTCATTTATAATGAATAGTGATCATCAATTGCTTCAAATCATAGGCCAGTTCAAAAACTTTGAGCGATATGCTTATGACTGGTCTGGTTTTTCAGATGATGATATTAAACAAAAAATAGAGGGATTCCTTGACTGTGATATGCAAAAAGGTTTTGATTTTATCACTCCATCACCATTGATGCGTATTGCGGTTCTAAAGCTAGCCGGTGGAAATAATAAATGTATCTGGACTCACCATCATATACTTATTGATGGTTGGTCTATGGCTAAAATATTAGAGAGCTGGTATAGCTTATTGAGTGGTAGTGGAAATATTGAATCTAAAGAGGCTGAATTAGAGAGATATGCACAGTGGCGATATAATCAAGAACAAAACGATGATGTAATTTATTGGAATAATCGTTTGAAGAAAATTCGAAGCCGTAATTTAGTCAGAAAACAGCTTCCGTCTAAAACATCATTTCATTCGTTTAAGAAAAATATCGGTCGTGAACTCACAGAAAAAATCAGTAATCTTTGCTCCCAAAGTTCTATAACACCGAATATATTATTTCAATGCTCCTGGGAGTTAATTTGCAGTGCTTACACGGGTAATCATACTGTTATTCATGACGTTATTACTTCTGGCCGCACAGCAAACTTTTCGGGAGTTGAGGACGTAATTGGCTTGACCATGAATATACTTCCATATGTGACAAAATTAGACGTGAGCAAGGATGTCGTGGAATTTCTAAAATCATCGCAGGAGCAGTTTTATCAAGATATGGCACATGACAATATAACGTGGAATAAAATATTTGATGCTGATTTACAGAAAAGAATGAGTATTTCAGATAGCTTATTTGTTTATGAAAATTACCAAGCTGATAAGATAGGTGGCGTTAATAAAATCGATTGCCGATCTAAAACCCATTACCCAATTGTTATAGCGATACTGCCTGGTGAGTCCACAACAGTAGCATTTGATTATAAATCGGAGTATTTTTCTAAAAAACAGGTTGAGTTGTTTGCAAATATAATGGTAAAAACATTAAATTCTGTAGTGTGCCATGGCGAACATAAAGAAGTTGGAGACTTGCTTGAAGATATTGTGATGCTAGCCTCTGAATCTAATACCGCAACACGGACTTTACTTGTTAATTTTTCCATAAGGCAAGAAAAGCGAGATAAAAATATATTCCTTATCCACCCCGGATCATCTGGAGCAGAAGCTTACTCTGACTTCCATAAGAAATTATTAATGGATTTTAATGTTCTTGCTATTGATTCCTATAATAAGTCTACATCGTATTGGCCGTTAATCACTATCAAGCAAATGGCAAAGAAATATATCCAGGTAATGAAATCCGAACAAAAACACGGGCCTTATACTATTTTAGGGTGGTCGCTTGGCGGTGTTATTGCTTACGAGATGGCTCAGCAACTGAGATTAGAGGGCGAAAGTGTTGCCCAGTTAGGATTGATAGATAGCTTTAATTTTTCGAAAAATGCTAAAATGGTAGCAGATTATCTCTACAAATTAATTAATTTGCGAACTCAACAAAGTGAGTGGTTTAAATCGCTGTCTTCCATTGAGCAGGAAAATTTAGATAGATTAAGCTATGTTGAAAGCCAAGCTATCGCTAATTATAAGGTTAAACCTTATAACAACGAGGTTGTATTATATAAAGCTCAGCAAGGTAGAAGTGATGTATTAGAACTTGGTGACGATCAACTACAATGCTTTTCTGATAACATGTTAATAGTTAAAGATAATGGTTGGTCTGGAGTTATCGATAATCTAGAAGTAGTGAATGTACCAGCACATCATTATAATATATTGCAAAATAAGACAGGTAAAGAAATTGCTGAAGATATGACTGAAAAAGCAAGGCGTTACTAGTGCACTGTTGCAGGGATAATTCACATGCCGTAACGCAAAAACATTATTTAAATTTCCCCAAAATTATGTTTTTTGCAACAGTGCCATCAAAAGTACCTTTCCATGTGATATTCCATTTAAGCAAGTTTTAATGTAAAAATGAATGTGCCATTGTATTTATTAATTAAAATATCCTGATGAATCATAAACAGGTGCAACCCTGGAGCAGAAAATGCCAAAACAATACTATACAATTTTCGCTTTATTTATTGTCATAATGGTAGATGCTCTTGGCTGGGGTGTCGCCTTTCCTGTGCTTGCACCAGTGCTATTAAAAAATTCGGTACATATGCTAGGTGCAGCGACCAGTCTAGCAACACGGAATTTTTTATATGAGCTGGCCCTAAGTATTTATTGTATTTTTATGTTTTTGATGTCACCAATATTAGGTAGCTTGTCAGATAAATATGGACGTAAAATAATACTTATTATTTCTATGCTGGGTAATTTTCTTGGGTTCCTGATATGTGCTATGGCTATACCAATGCATAGCTTCACCTTACTTCTTGTTGGGCGTAGCATTGCGGGTGCAACTGCCGGTAGCTTGCCTATTGCGCAGGCCGCTATTATGGATATTAGTAGTGATGCGCTGAAAGTCTCACGTTTAGGGTTAGTGATTCTAGGTAATGTAGCTGGTTTTGCATTAGGGCCTGTGATTGGTGGGTTTTTTATGGATAAGGCGATCTTTGGTGCTAATATCAGTTATCAAACACCTTTTTATATAAGTTGTGCGATGGGTCTAATTGGTGCGTTATGTTTACTCTTTTTCAAAGAAACCTATACTGGAAATAAGGCCATTAAAATACATCTCTTCACCAGTTTTCATAATATCTATCAGGCTTTCACTGATAAACGAACTCAGCATTATTGCTGTGTACTGCTCTTCTTTTTATCTGCTTGGGGTATCTTCTTTTCAACAATGCCCGTACTGTTGACTGAACGGCTTGGTTGGATGGGTTCATCCGTGGGTTATTTCATCGCTTATATTGGCTTAATTTTTGGCATTATTATTTTATTTGTTTTACCTAAAATAACAGCAAGATTCCCATTGTACAAAGTGATACTGATTGCGCTTGCCTCATTATTTACCTGCAATTTACTTTTCCCAGTCATTCATAACTCTATATTACCGTGGACTATCATCTTACTTGCGATTGGTGTGCCGTTTATTTATGTTAGCACAGTAACGCTATTATCAATGCAGGTAGGTGAACAACAACAAGGTCAAATCATGGGAGTTACGGGCTCAATATTTGCTTTAACTTGGGGGATAGGGCCATTATTAGTAGGATATTCTTTAAAAGCGGGTCTTTCAACGCCCTATATATTATCAGGAATATTTTTATTATTAGCGATTCTAGTGTTAAGAAATTATAATCGTACCAGTTTGATTGGAGACAATACACAACGCGGCACTGTTTCAAGAATCAAGCCTGGAGTTGCCCCTTAAAATCGGACCACCTACATACTTCTAACTTCCTTTAAGAATTGCCGTGGTGAACGCATCGTAAGGCCTTTGTGTGGCGAATTTTCGTTATAGTCGTTAAACCATCCCTCCAGCTGATCCATTACAGTTTGTGCGTCAGATAAGTCACTAACATACACGTAACCAACTAAAATATGTGGCATCTTCCGCTATGTGAAAAGAATATTTTTTAGTTTATCCGGCATAATTGGACGTTTACTGCTAGTTGAGATACAGACAATAGTATTTATGGTTCTGTAAAAAAGCAGTCCCTTTTTGCCATCAGTGGTCATTATAAAGTATAATTTCCGATCTATCAACGCATCAAGGAATGGCTCATGCAATGCCCGCACTGTGAATCAATGAACACACGTGAGTGCAAATCAAAAACAGCGCTTGGCTATCGGCAATTTCGGTGCCGCTCTTGCACGTGTCAGTATAATGAACGTACGGGAACTTCTTATAATCATGTTCATTATCCCGCTGAGGTTATTATGTTCGCACTCTATTTATATTATCGCTTTAGGAATAGCTTAGATGATGTTGTTGAGCTAATGATTACCAGAGGCGTTCACTTATCTCATCAAACTATTTATAATTGGGCCCATACATTTGGGGTTGAGTTAGCGAAGAAGTTTCAGAAAATGCGTTATGGAGAAACCGGCTTGAAATGGCATGCTGATGCCACGTACATCCGTGTTGAAGGACGATGGTGCTATCTATATAGAGCCATTGATAAAGAAGGACACTTAGTTGATGTCTATTTAAGTGATACGCGAGATCAAAATTCAGCCGAATATTTTTTCTTACAAGCAGAAACCACAACAGGCATTACGCCTGATCAAATTACAACTGACAAGGAGCCTGCGCTTACGCCGGCATTAGATAATGTTTTTGGTAACTGTACAAAGCATCGAGATAATAAGTATATGAATAATAGAATTGAGTCGGATCATCGCGTCACCAAGTCACGATTGCGGATAGTAAAAGGATTTAAAGATATTTTCAGCGCCCTGCGCTTTTGCACGGTCTTTGAAGAAATTCGACAATATTTTCGGATGAAAAATAAGTCACGAGCACAGAAGCGGAAACTGCTTGCGTCTAAAATTTATGAATTCAATAAAATCGGCGCATTAGCTGGTTAAGCTAAGGGGGACAGTCTCTGCGTAGCTCAAATGGGAGCGTAATTTTACAGAACCCCGCAACTCATTGTTAACTGGAAGTGGAAACACCAATATCTCAAAACTGATCAAGAAAGTATACCCCTCTGAAAGACCTCTCATATCAGATGGTTAAGC
>NVSS01000150.1 GCA_002732805.1 Coxiella sp. (in: g-proteobacteria) | reverse complement strand
CCGTCTGGGAGCAATCATACTAAGTCCTGTGCTTGCGTATTCTGCTATGACAAAAGGCGAATCCCTTATCGATACCGCACAATCCTTTGAAGCTATGGGCACAGACCTTTTTATTATTCGCCATGCCGATAACCACACACCCGACTTTATTGCCAATGAATTAACGACCGATGCACATATTATCAATGCTGGTGATGGCACCAATCGCCACCCCACTCAAGCATTACTTGATTTAATGACCATTCAACAGTGTAAGGGCGATTTTTCAAATTTATCCGTTGCTATTGTCGGTGACATTAATCATTCGCGTGTTGCAAAATCACTAGTAGTGGCGCTTTCTAAAATGTCGGTACCGGACATTCGACTCGTGGGCCCTGACACGCTTGTTAGCGACACGCTCGCGCAACATAATGTGTCGGTATACCACAACTTAACCGATGGCATAAAAAATGCAGATGTTGTAATTGCACTTCGCATTCAAAAAGAACGCTTCGATGAAAAAGAACATTTAGACTTAAAGTGCTATCAAAAAGAATTTTGTATCACACAAGAAATTATGTCAACCGCACGCCCCGATGCCATCGTCATGCACCCTGGCCCCATTAACCGAAATCTTGAAATTGCATCTGACGTTGCAGATTCCTCACAATCGATGATACTCAAGCAAGTCACTAATGGTGTCGCCATGCGCATGGCTTTATTAGATACACTAATCGGAGCTAAATAGTTAACAGGAATAGCCCAAAATAATTAGACCTTCTGCGGTTCTGAGGTATATAATGGGTTCCCCTGGCAGGCTCAACATTATATGCCTTTTATACAAGCACCAGGTTGACACTTAATACTTCAACAAGGAACAGCATGGCTGATATTTCAACAGAATTATCGCTTTGGGAAAAATGTCTCAATTACTTAAAAGACGAGATCCCAGAGAAAAAATTTAATACATGGATACGCCCATTACATGCTGAAATGCAGCAAGACGGGCTATCATTGCTGGCGCCTAACAAATTTGTAAAAGAATATATAAGCGATAATTTTTTAGCCACCATCCAGTCTGCTCTATCTGAGTTAACAAATAATGCAGCACCGCGAATCAAGCTTGCCATTGGCACGCGTTTAAATGCAGCACAAGCTGACCAGGCTCCTGTCCAACAGCGCAGTATCCGTAAGAAAATAACCCATCCAATTTCGTTTGGTAGCACCGCCGCAAAAAGCAATGTTAATCGGCAATTTACGTTCGATAATTTTGTTATCGGCAAATCAAATCAGCTAGCGCATGCTGCCACACTTCAAGTAGCGCAAAATCCGGGGCAAACTTACAACCCGCTCTTTATATATGGTGGTGTTGGCCTTGGCAAAACTCACTTAATGCACGCACTTGGCAATCACATCCTAGCGCAAAATCCTGAAGCGCGCATTATGTACTTACATTCTGAACGTTTTGTGGCCGACATGATTAAGGCATTACAACGTAATGCTATGAATGATTTCAAAAAATTCTATCGCGGCATGAATGCACTACTGATCGATGATATTCAATTCTTTGCTGGCAAAGAACGCTCTCAAGAAGAATTTTTCCATACCTTTAATTCATTGCTAGATGGTCAACAACAAATTGTTTTAACCTGCGATCGCTATCCAAAAGAGATAAAAGGCCTCGAAGAGCGCTTACAATCGCGTTTTGGCTGGGGATTAACGATTGCCGTTGAGCCGCCTGAGCTGGAAACACGTGTTGCTATCTTACTGAGCAAAGCAGAACGCGCAAACGTCATTCTACCCAATGAAGTTGCCTTTTTTATTGCAAAACATATCCAATCAAACGTTCGCGAACTTGAGGGCGCCTTAAAAAGGGTGATTGCTAATGCACATTTCACCGGTGAGCCCATCACTGTTGAATTCACGCGTGAAGCCTTAAAAGATTTACTTACGCTCCAAGCAAAATTGGTCACGGTTGATAACATCCAACGTACAGTGGCTGATTTCTACAAAATCAAGCTCACTGATATCTTGTCTAAACGTCGTAGCCGTTCAATTGCGCGTCCTAGACAAATGGCAATGGCGCTCTCAAAAGAGTTAACCAATCATAGCCTACCTGAAATCGGCGATGCCTTTGGTGGTCGTGATCACACCACGGTACTGCATGCTGTTCGTAAAATCAAAGAGCTACGCGAAGAAAGCATCGCACTAAAAGACGATTGGAAAAATTTATTACGCATACTATCAGCTTAGGGAATAAAGCATGCTCAAAACTATCGGTATCGCTGCAGGCGTCATATTAGCGATTAATGTGTCTGCCTTCGCGGCTACTGCATCACTCGCCAGCAAATACAACTGCAACGGCCATGACCCTATGTCTAAAAAGTCCTATAAAAGGATATTGCGGCTAACACCGATGGTATACGTTAAAAATGAATACTATACCACGGGAAACTACCCGCATGAAAAATGGGCAGCCAGCAAAGGGCTTGGCTTTGTCTATAACACTAAAAAAAATAAACTATTTGCAACCATGTTCAAAGACCCCTCTTATGGAAAAGGCATGATACTTTATACAATACAAGACGGAAAACTCGTTGATGGCGAATTTATATACTATTATCATCCGAATGCCGGCCGCGGTACCGAAACGTGTACTCCCGCTACTTCGTAGGGCGCTAAACACTAAAGGTTCTTACTATCTGTTATTTAATTTGCTAAACTGAGCGACACTCTTTTCTCGATAGGATGGCTGCTATGAAATTGAACTTAGAACGAGAAACCTTGCTCAAACCACTACAGATGGTCATGGGTGTTGTCGAACGTAAGCAAACCCTACCCATTCTATCAAATATACTACTGGATGCATCGGATAAAAAGATATCAATTACTGGAACGGACCTTGAGGTTGAGTTAATTGGCTATATGTTACTCGATGCCTCGCCGTCTACAGAAGGAAAACTAACTGTTCCAGGACGAAAGCTAATGGACATATGTAAAGCCCTTCCGGAAAACTCAGCTATTGAGCTCTACAAAGATAAAGATCAAGTCATTGTACGTTCTGGCCGCAGCCGCTTTACACTCTCCACCTTACCTGCGGAAGATTTTCCAAATGTTGAACAGCCTAAATCAGACACACAGATCACCGTTGCTCAATCCGAATTACGCGCCCTGCTCCAACATTGTGCATTCTCTATGGCGCAACAGGATGTCCGTTACTATTTAAATGGTATGCTGTTTGAAGTGGGCTCTGATTACCTACGTGGCGTAGCGACCGACGGCCACCGACTTGCCGCAGCAACGTTATCGCAGGTAAAAACACCCACCCAAGATAAAGTGCAAATAATAATCCCCCGCAAAGGTGTTATCGAGCTCATGCGCTTACTTAGCAACGATGATGAGCCCGTTACAATAGAGATAAGTGACAACCATATACGCGCACAAACTAATAGCTACGTATTCACCTCTAAACTAATCGAAGGTCGCTTCCCCGAGTATGAACGGGTTATCCCTAAAAACGCAACGAAGTCGATTTCTCTCGAGCGTGATTACTTTAAAGACGCACTTAACCGTGTTGCGATACTATGTAATGAAAAGTTTCGTGGGCTACGTTTCGAATTCAGACATAATACACTCCGTATTCTAGCAAACAACCCTGAACAGGAAGCTGCGGAAGAAGAAGTAAAAGTTGAATACGACTTAGAAGATCTTGATATAGGATTTAATGTATCATATCTTATCGATATTATTAATGCACTTGATAGTGAGGCTGTTATTTTAAACTTTTCAGACGCAAACAGTAGCCTTATGATCACTGAAGAACATGATAATATCAGTTGTGTTTATGTGGTCATGCCCATGAGGCTATAGGTTATTTGCTATCCTTTACATATAATGGATCTAATATTACCTATTACACGTAAGAGACAATTAGTTGCATATTAAAAATGCTCACATATTAACCTTCCGCAACATACAAGATATGAGCCTTTATCTTTCTGGTAATTTTAGCGTATTTTATGGTGAAAATGGCGCTGGAAAGACCAGTATTCTTGAGGCTATCTACTACCTCTTCACTGGAAAATCATTTCGAACAAATCTCGCAACACGCATCATAAATCACGACAGTAGCGCCCTACTTCTGACGGCGTCAATCATCAATGAACATGCCAGTACACACGATAATTTTATTGGATTTGAAAAGAAACGTAACGGTGAGCGTTTAATAAAATTGAACCAGCAACCGCTCTCCTCGATTGCTGACGTGACAAAGCTTATGCCGCTGCAAGTCATTGGTGTTGATAGCTATCGATTTTTTTCTGATGGACCAAAACGGCGGCGTTCTTTTCTTGATTGGGGTGTGTTTCACGTGGAACATTCATTCTTATCAACATGGCAGCAGTTCAATAAAGTGCTAAAACAACGTAACGCTGCGCTTAAAATGAAGCAATCACTAGATGATATTGTGATTTGGGACCAGCAATATATACCTTTATGTATCGAAATTGACAGGGTCAGGGCGCATTACATCTCACAATTTGAGGTGGTTTATAACAAGTTATTTGCTAAATTACTGCCTGACTATGCCGATCAAGTATCCCTACGCTATAAACGTGGCTGGAATAAAGAGGCAGATCTGGAAACAATACTCGCAGAACGCTATTTTCAAGATATTGCTTTTGGTCATACTCAGAGTGGGCCTCATCGTGCTGATATTCAATTATATATAGGAAATACACCTGCCGATGATATCTTATCGCAAGGACAACAAAAATTAGCGGCCTATGCGCTTCATTTAGCACAAGGCGTCTTATTGAGAGAGCAGGTGGGCTATTCGCCGGTCTATCTCATAGATGATTTGCCATCAGAGCTAGATAAGACACGACAAGGTCTTATTATCGATATCCTTAAGCAATTAGATGCTCAAGTGCTCATCACGTGCATATCAGAGCAAGATTTATGCCAATTAGCGGATGAAGAGGGTGCCCAAATGTTCCACGTGGAACATGGCTCTATCACACTACCTGAATTAACCTAAATTTCGCTCTAAGTTCCGTACATAGAGCTCACAAATAACCTTATATTAGATAAGATTGGCATTACTTATTGATTTTATCATTCTTGGCTTCAGTATATAACAACTGGAGGAATACCATGCCGGAAGGGAAGCATCAGCTCGAACCACAAGAAATAGATCCAAGTCCTCATGACTATTTAGGGATACTACTGCATGCTATCGCTGATAGCCCAGAACAATATCAACTACCCCGTCGAATGGCTCTAAATTTATCTAGCGTATACCTAGCCATAAAACTATCTCGTAGCCCACCTAAAGCAGAGTTTATCCTTAAGTTGCGCAAAAAAAGCAAGACGATAATTATGGAAATTTATGATTATTGGTACCACAACCATTTAATAGCATTGCATACTGAAATCACATATGAAGGTCATAAAATTACGCCATACTATATCCTAGGTTTAATTATGAAGAAGCTTTATGCATGTGGTTTTGATACATCTGCTGCGCAACTTGACACAATGTATAACTACCCTAAAAAAATGGTCTCCTCTACAGTAATAAGAAAAACTCTTTCCTAATATATAACGAAACATCATTCACTGTTAATAGAATTGCTATACTTACTTCTTGAAAACACTCTAAAATACCAGCCGAATAGTGCAATAATGGTACAAAAACTTAATGTCGTGGCCGTGAGGTTGATGTACTACAACCCTGACAAAATATCACGTGAATGCCATAACGCTCTATCACAATGTCCTGGCATAATCCAAGACCTCTATGCACACCTCGATACTCATAAGAAAGAAGCCTTAACTGATCCTATGCTAGTTACCGTTGGCGCTGAGCTCAAATATACAACCATCTTTAACATCCTCAACGTGTTCGCCAATGCCTATAATATTAAGCTTATTAGCTCTGGTCCAGCGGCAGCGCCTGCTGCTGCAAGTGGCCGCGCATACTCATTTAGAGCAAGGCCAACAGCACGTACAAAAAAAGCTAACGCTAGTGTAGCTGCGTCATTGGGCACAGGCTTAGTAAGCAATATGGCGGCAGGTGATCCTCGAGGAGGAAAAAGAATAGTGCTTCAGCCGACGCCGCGAAGACGACAGCAGTACAAACGGATTTAGGCATTGAGAGGGTAGCATGATCTATAAAGGTGATTTTCATGTTGGAATATAAGCCTCAGCATAGCAATAGGGTATCAATACTGGTATAATACGTCATCTAAAATTTTCATAAAAATTAAAGAGTTACGTT
>NVSS01000149.1 GCA_002732805.1 Coxiella sp. (in: g-proteobacteria) | reverse complement strand
TTGCCGAGCAAAGGGCCGCCGTAATAGGGCTTAACGGCAAGCATTTTAACTTTTCCGTATGCAAAATCGAGCACTTGCAATGCCCCAGGATATTTAATTAACTGGCGAACGCTGTTCGTAACGAGGTCTTCAGGGCTAATAAAAACATCAATCGGCAGATTTCCCGAACCGTATAAATCTTTACGGGTAAAATATTGTTGCGATCGGATACGTGCAATTTTCATCGGCGTATGAAATAGCGAATACGCTACCTGACAAGCCACCATATTAGCTTCATCATTATCCGTTACCGCCACAATCATATCAGCGGAATCAGCACCCGCCTTGCGTAACACGTTCGGGTAAGAGCCATAGCCTTGGACCGTGCGAATATCATATTTCTCTTGAAGGGCTTGCAAGCGCTCTAAACTTGTATCAACCAGCGTGACATCGTTATTTTCAGCCGATAAGCTTTCAGCGAGAGACGATCCCACCTGACCTGCGCCTAATATAATAATTTTCATTTCTACTCTGCCCCTAACGATTGAATTGGATCCAACTTAGATGCGCGCATGGCGGGATAGATCCCAGAGAGTATGCCAACGAGCACAGAGACGGCAAAACCCAATACGATCGGCATCCCAAACACTTGGAACCCCCACTGAGACGCCTCAGCAATTCCAAATGACACCAGTACCCCTAAAATAATACCAACAATTCCACCAAAAATCGTCAATATTATGGATTCAATGAGAAACATCATCAAAACATCAGAGCGCCGGGCGCCAATTGCCATGCGAATACCGATCTCACGTCGCCGCTCAACGACCGATACCAGCATGATATTCATCACACCAATGCCGCCAACGAGCAATGAAATGCCGCCAATAGACCCCAGGAGCCAGGTAAAGGTCTTGCGCTGCTTACCCACGATATTGATGATTTGTTGCGGATTACGGAACTGTACCTGCATCGAGGGCAATAGTAGATTGATTTGAGATTTAATCGCGGCTTGCGCTTTTGGCAAATTTGGATTTTTGACTAAGCGAAATAAGATATTACGTATCTCTGCCTGCTTAGACAATAAATAACTGGTCGCTAAAGGGATAACCACACCGCTATTAAGGTTGGCATAGATAAATAAATTGGGCTGCCATTTCTTCAAAACGCCCACAATCGTAAAATAGACATTACCAATCATGATTTGCCGCCCCATCGGATCATATCCTTGTGCACGAATTTGTTTGGCCAGCGTACTGCCAATGGTACAGTAATAACTGTTCACATCGAGATACGAAATAAATCGGCCACGCGCAACCCCCATCTTGGCAATGGTTTGTAAATCGCGTGTCGCGCCCATTACCTGGCCGCGATAAATTTTACCTTTAAAATTAATCGGGTCAAATAAATTAATATACGGGCCCGCCAAACGCACTTGCGGCGCTGCCTTTAGCACAGAGGGAAGATCGGATAACATAAAATGCGCTGCATCTCCGCCCGCTGTACTTTGTGGCTTGTACGGTCGCATTAAGTCCATTGCTAATAAATTAGTACCTAACGATTTAAATTGTGCTAAGGCATGCAGTGTTGCTAGCTGACTGGAAGAAATCAATGCCACTACCGAGCCGGTACCGACCAAAATACCCAGGATCGCTAAAAAAGATCGCATCTTTGCATGGATCAAATTTAAAAATGCTTCTTTCATGTGTGTCAAAAAATGCATTTTATCCCTTATCGTTCGTCACGGTCAATCACACCATCCAAGATGTGCAATTGACGCGGACATTGTGCGGCCACTTCCAAGTCATGTGTGATGATGACAATGGTAGCTTGTTTTGAAAATGACTTGAGCAAATCGATCACGACTTGACTGGTTTTAGTATCCAGTGCGCCCGTGGGCTCATCGGCTAAAATAATTTCAGGGTCACCTACAAGGGCACGTGCAATCGCCACGCGCTGCTGTTGCCCGCCTGATAATTCATGGGGACGATGTTTTGCATGTTCTTTCATGCCCACATGGTCCAGTATCGCCAGTGCCTTTTTTTGACGCTCATGGCGTGGCACATTGCGGTATAACAACGGTAGAGCCACATTATCTAATGCCGTCAATTTTGCTAATAGAAAAAACTGCTGAAAAATAAATCCTATTTTTTGATTGCGATAGAACGCTTGCTCATTGGAATTAAAGCTCGATGTTTCCTTGCCGTCCAATAAATACTCGCCGTTACTGGGCGAATCAAGCAAGCCCATAATGTGCATCGTTGTTGATTTCCCAGATCCTGATGGGCCGACAATGGCGACCAGCTCGTTCTGCGCAATTGTAAAATCAACACCGCGCAACGCCTGGAACTGGTTTTTTCCCATATGGTATGTTTTTGTAATATTTTTAAATTGAATCATATTACTCAACTTTATTCAGGTACGTACACACGTTGCCCTTCCTTAACGCCACTCACAATGGCGACGCCCGTCGGTGTTGTCGCCCCCGTGATCACCGGCACCTCTTTGTGTGCATTGCTTTCTATCACGGTGACATAACGCGTGCCATTCTTTTCGTGAACCGCATTGATAGGCACCATCACGCGTGGCACCCCTTTAATAGCAATATCTACTTTTGCGGTCATCCCTACGTGAATCGTTTTAAGCTCTTGCGCAGTTACGTGAGGCACCGTGACGGTTACCTTAAAGACGCTCGCACTGGCGCCCCCTTGACTCGGCTGTGCTTGTGATGCGACATAGGTAATGAGCCCCTTTAAATTCACGCCCGGAAAGGCATCGCCCGTTACCGTTGCTGCCATGCCATCATGAAGACTATTCACACTCACTTCATTAACTTGCATGTCAATTGAAAAGCCGGATAAATTACCAATCGATAGAACAAGCTGACCTTCACGAATTTTTGAGCCCACCGCAATGTTGCCGGAACCGCCATCGCCATCACTATCATTATCACCACCACTGTCACCTTCGCCTTGCGATGGTAGCGGGAACAACGCCACGCCTGAGGTTAACGCTTTTATTTTTATATGATTAAGAGCACTCGCATATAATTTTTTAATTTTCTCAACATCGGTGATATTGAGCTTTTCAATAACGGATGCTTTAATATTTGCTTTTGAAAGCACTTTCTGTAATTCGTATTCTTGTTGAAAAAAATCAAGCACGCTATTTTCATATTGGCTTTGTGCGTTTTGGAAATTTTCTTTATCAATGACACCTGCTTTATACAGAACTTTTGTACCGTCAAACGTTTGGGCTTGATTCAAATATGCTGTTTTCTTCGATAAGTAAGCACCCACTGCCGTACGAAAATCATCCATCAACTTTAATGAATTGACGACTGCTAATACTTGGCCCTGCTTCACGCCTTGCCCGTAGACAAAGTTTAGTTTTTCGATGCGGCCCTCTACGGGGCTTAATATAGAAACGGTTTTTATCGGCTGAATCGTGCCCGCAAAATACAAATGCTTTGTCGGTGTTTCCAGTTTAGCCACGACGATTTTTGCGGTGACTGTCGGCTTTGATTTTTTGGTATCGCAGCCAATAAGTCCCACACTCAATACCGCTATTATCAATACGATCGCTATTTTTTTCATGGTTAATACCTAAGTTTAATATTCCAGCGTTTTAACGTAACGCCCATTGTATTATCTAACGTTTGCACGTCGTTAATTAAGCCAATTTGATTGCCCACCAGCCCAATCTGCTGTGTCAACAACTCGTCTCGAATTTGTAAGAAGTTAAACATAATGATGCGGCCATACTTCAATAGCAGGCGATTGTCTTTTACGGTTTGTTCTTGCATCGCAACCGATCGCGTTGAAATCGCAATTTGCTGAAAATCATATTGCACTGTTTGCCACTGCGTTGTTGTATCACTCGTCACTTTTTGCTCGTCTTGCTGTATTTTTATTTTTTGTTTTTCAAGAGCGATTCGCGCCGACATAATGGTTTGCCGGGTGTCCATCTGATCGATCGGCACCGAAATATCAAATCCAATGCTTTTATCCGCTCGCTCGTTATGCGCGAAATTGACGCCTGCTGTCACATCAAACTGAGGCCACAATTGATTTTTAGCGGAACGCAAGGCACGCGTATCATTCGCTAAGGAAAGCTTATCTTCTAAATACGCTGTATTATGCTGCAACGCTATATTGATACAGGTTTGCTTGCCCGGGACATCGTAACCGCGGATATCAATTTTTTTGTCGATACGAATTTTGGCGGTCGATACCATACCCAGTTCCGTTAAAAAATCTTGATACGTTGTTTGTAATGTATTCTTTTGCTTCACAATATTTAAACTGGTCTGTTCGAACTGGACTTTCTCCTGCAAAAAATCACTACGCGCCATTTGACCCGCTTTTACCTTTAATGCATCTTGCTCTATTTGTTTTTTCGTCTGCTGCAGTTGCTCTTCTTGTAGATCAAAATCATTATACGCTTGCACCAACGTCATATAATCGGTGACTACATTTTTTACCACGTCCATCATGCTTTGTTTAAAATTTAATTTTGCTGCAATGGCTGTATTCACAGCATCTAGGTACGCAATACCCGGAATGCCCCAGCCACCACGTAACAACGGCTGTGTAACACCCAGGTCGTATTGGTTATTCACATCAAAGATACCTTCCGTACCATTGGTGTAACCTGCGCTAAAGCTGGTACCAAATTTTGTTGCCAATGTGCTTGCTAGTGTGGCGCTACGCGTCCATGTATTTGTGGTTAAATCTTTTGAATACTTAAACTGATCCGTAAATTTTGGGTGAAACTCCCATTTGGCTACTTCGAATGTAAATTTATCCAGAATACGTTGCACTTCATCGCCCTTCACATCGGGGTTATTACGCAGCGCTAACCAAATTGCATCTTTTAACGTTAACAGATGGCCGGGGTATTTGGTGTGGGCAGGCATCGGTAAAGGCGGTGTTGCCGAATTTGCATACCACACAGGAATATTTGAAAAGGCTGTATTTTTTTCAAGGAGTGGCCACAATACATGGTCAATTGTGTGCTGTGTGAATGAACTAACATGCGGCTGATGTATTGAAATAGCCGATGATGTTGTGTCTGCAGGCACCGGCAATTGCACGGCAATAGCGCTCGATGTTAAACAGGCAGTAATTGTTGCTGCCAACAACGGCAGTTTTTTTAGTGGATACCACATAGTTCTCTAATTGTACCTTAGTTAGTCAAGTAACATCCACTGTTAAATCAATAAGCTACAGCAACTCAACGGGATCGACATCCAATGTCCAAGGAATTTTTCGTTTTTGCTGTCTCATCCAGGTATCAGACATTATACTATCTAAAATACGTTGTAAATCGTTGCGATTGTCTGCTTGTAATAATAGTTGCGCGCGAAACTTTCCTGCTCGACGTGGCATAGGCGCCGCAATCGGCCCTAATAACTCAACCCGTGCTTGATCGAAGGACTGCAGCCGCTTTTTTAGTTCACTTAAAAAAGAGTGGGGTAACGCTTCATTACTATGCTCAGATCGAAATAATGCCATGTGGCTATGCGGTGGCAATTCAGCTAATTTTCGCTTTTCTAACAATTGCTTAGCAAACGCGGTATAACCCGACTGCAGCAATGTCTGCAACATGGGGTGATCAGGATGGTGTGTTTGAATCAACACCTCACCCACTTTATTTTCACGCCCAGCACGCCCCGCCACCTGTACCAATAACTGCGCTAATCGCTCAAGCGCTCTAAAATCGGTACTAAACAAACCACTATCGGCATCAATCACGGCCACCAGAGTAAGGCCGCTAAAATGATGACCCTTAGCGAGCATTTGCGTGCCGATTAATATATTAGCCGTTTTGTTATGTGCTTCTTGGAGCAAATCTTCAAGCATACCCTTCTTGCGGGTTGTATCACGGTCAATACGGATAATATTTTCGTCTTTAAATAAAGTTGCCAGCTCATTCTCAATCCGTTCCGTGCCCAAGCCAACGGGCATCATATCAGCCTGATGGCACTGGCTACATATTTTGGGACATTTTTTTATATATTCGCAATGATGGCAACGTAATTGCTGATGGTGATGATGTACCGTTAAGTAGGTATCGCAACGCGGACATTGTTCCGAGTAACCACAATGATGACACATATACACGGGCGCATAACCGCGCCGATTCAGAAATAGTAATACCTGGCCACCCTCATCGAGATGACGAGTCATCGTCGCAATTAAGTACGGACTCAATCCTGCCTGCAAGCGCTCATTTTTAAGATCAATGAGTCTAATCTGCGGCGTTTTAGCATTACCGACACGTTCGGGTAAGGTCACATAATGATAACGTTTGTGGTGCCATGC
>NVSS01000148.1 GCA_002732805.1 Coxiella sp. (in: g-proteobacteria) | reverse complement strand
TTAGATGACTATATAGAGAGTAATCGTGGCCAAAGACACTACTAAGAATTCTGACCGAGCGTTGTTTAAACGGATTTTGCGATCCTACAAACCGTACATTGCCTTATTTATTGCGGGTGCACTAGCGACCTTAATGATGTCCGGTGTTGATTCCTTTTTTCCCGTTGGTATCAAAATTTTGATCGATAAAGGAATCACCCATCCTGATCCATTTTATATTCACTGGATGCCGCTGGCGGTTGTCATTTTAGCGGTGGCACGCTCGAGTGCCTCGGTGTGTTCGCGTTACTGCATGAGTCGTGTCGCTCGCAGTGTCGTGATGGACTATCGGCGTGATATTTTTTGTAAGCTAATGCGCTTACCCTCTTCATTTTACGATCATCACAGTACCGGGCATATGCTCTCAACCTTGCTTTATAATACCGATCAAATCGTACAAGCGGGTATCGATGTGCTGGTTAATATCCTGCAAGATGGTACGGCTACGATTGGGTTATTAGTGGTGATGCTGTGGATTAGCTGGAAATTATTCTTAATGATCATTGTGTTTGGCCCACCGATTATATTCATTGCACGCACCGCCAGTAGACGCATGCGTAAAATGAGTAAGCAAGTGCAGCAAGGCATGGGTGATGTGACACACATTGCTGAAGAAGGCATCAAAAATTACAAAATGATTCGTGTCTATGGTGGTGAGACTTATGAGCGCGATAAATTTTTTAAGGCTACGCGTAAGAATTTAAGCCGCCAATTAAAAGTGACGCTGATCGGCGCATTAAGCTCTAGTTCCATGCAAATCTTTATTGCGATACCGTTGGCCATTATTTTCTACCTCTTTAAGTCGTTATTACTGACTATTACGGCGGGTAGTTTTGTGGCGTTTATTGGGGCAATGGTAATGATCATGAAGCCGATTCGTCGTATTGTGAACCTCAATAGCCAGATCCAGCAAGGGTTTGCGGGCGCGGAAGGTGTATTTGAATTAATCGATGTTGAATCTGAAACAGATAGCGGTACGCATCATGCTGAGCGTGTGAGTGGCGATGTGGAATACCGTGACGTGCATTTTAAATACCACCGTAGCGAAGCGAAGGCGTTGCATGGTATTAGCTTTAAGATTAAAGCGGGACAGACGGTTGCACTGGTCGGCCAATCCGGCAGTGGTAAAACGACGATAGCAAACTTGCTGACACGTTTTTACGATATTGATTCAGGTCTTATATCGATTGATGGTGTCGATGTACATGATTATGTATTGCGTGATTTACGTGATCAATTTTCATTGGTATCACAAAACGTCACGTTATTTAATGACACAGTGGCACGTAACATTGCCTACGGTGTTAAAGAAGGTGCCTCAGACGCCGATATTATTGCAGCGGCAGAAGCAGCCAATGCCATGGAATTCATTAAAGAGTTACCGCAAGGCCTTCAGACCTTAGTAGGCGAAAATGGCGTGTTATTATCCGGTGGCCAGCGCCAACGGATTGCGATCGCACGTGCCATCTTGAAAAATGCACCGATTCTTATTTTGGATGAAGCCACGTCTGCATTAGACACAGCAACGGAACGCCGTATTCAAGTGGCACTGGACCGTTTAATGAAAAACTGTACCGCACTGGTTATTGCGCATCGTTTATCAACGATTGAAAATGCTGATTGGATTGTAGTGATGGACAGTGGTCGTATTGTTGAGCAGGGTACACATGATGACTTGATGGCGGCGAATGCTGCTTACGCCGCATTATACCGTCTGCAATTTAATGAAACGCCAGTGACTGAAACATTGGAACCTGCGAGTGCTTGATCAACTGTGGTACGGAAAATCACGGCTGCGCTGGTTATTGTGGCCCTTTTCTTTGATTTACCGTTTGGTAGTAGCGATTAAGGCAGCCGCTTATCATCGGGGTATCGCCAAAATCATTTCGTTTGATGTGCCGGTTATTGTGGTTGGAAACATTACAGTAGGTGGTACGGGTAAAACCCCGCTTTGCATCGCGTTATGTGATTTACTCAAACAGCAGGGCTTCAGGCCCGGGTTAGTGAGCCGTGGTTACGGTGGCAAAGCCAGCACCTGGCCGCAAGTGGTGACGCCCGACAGTGATCCAATATTAGTAGGTGATGAACCCGTGTTATTAGTGCGGCGCAGCGGCTGCCCGATGGTTGTTGGGCCTGATCGTGTTGCGGCAGTGCAACGACTATTAGCGGATTATAAATGTGATGTCGTGATTAGCGACGATGGTTTGCAGCATTACCGTATGGGGCGTCAGGTTGAAATTATAGTGCTTGATAAGGCGCGCGGCTTGGGTAATGGACTGTGTTTGCCTGCTGGACCACTACGCGAATCCAGTATACGCTTGGAGACAGTCAATCACGTGATCATCAACGGTACGGATATGCATATTCGAGCGGGCAAGATCACGGCGCTAAACGATAAGCATAACGTGTTGACCGCCGAGGCAATGGCGGGCAAACAGGTATGTGCCGTCGCAGGAATCGGCAATCCCCAACGTTTTTTTGATTCGTTAAAAAGTTTGAATCTTGATTTTACAACAACCGTATTTTCAGATCATCATGCCTTTAAACCAGAAGACCTCTCGGATATTTCAGCAGACATCATTATCATGACGGAAAAAGACGCCGTCAAATGCCGCGCATTTGCAGATTCGCGTTGTTATGTCTTACCGATTTCAGCGGAACTATCAGCGGCCACTGCAGCACGTCTATTGACAGATGTAACCTAATCCAGCATGCTTTGACTCGGCGCATCACGACAAGGAGTGTGATTATGCAGACAAATACCACGGTACTTATTATAGGGGCGGGTCCCACAGGATTAACCGCAGCGTATTGTCTCAGGCGTCACGGTATTGATTGCCTCATTATTGATGAACTGGCGCAAGCCTCGACAACATCAAATGCAGCGGGTGTTCAGGCGCGGACCTTAGAATTATGGAATGAGTTTGGTATTGTCGATCAAGCCTTTGAGTTAGGCAATAAGATCGAACAGGTTTGTGCTTATGCCGGCGAGAAACAATTGTTTCGAATCGATTTCAGTCATATTGATTCACCTTATCAGTGTGTGTTGTTGCTTCCCCAATATCAAACCGAACATTTAATGCGAACGGCGCTACAAAAAGAAGGCCTTGAGGTACTGCGCTCGCATAAGTTGACAGCATTACAGCAAAATGATGACGGTGTGACAGCGACCATTGCCGATGCTGACGGCGCAGCGCATACGGTGACAGCAGATTATGTGATTGGTGCTGATGGTTATCACAGTACAACGCGTGAGTGTGTCGGTATTCCTTTTAAGAAAACTGATTTTGATGGCCACTTTATGATGATGGATGCGCCCGTCGTAAAACCAGAATCGTTGAATCATCAGATTACATTAGCGTTTGACCCCAGTGGCCTATTAGCTATTTTCCCAATGCAGGAATACGCGCGTGTCATTATTGAATGCAGTCATGATCCTGAATTGAAATCAGCGACGGAACCCACGTTTGATATCTTCAAGCAAGCGACCGAGCGCCGCTATTACCAGCCTGTTGAATACGGTGATTTAGTATGGCAAACCGCATTTTACATACACGAAGGTATTGTTGATCGTTACCGCGAAGGCCGCGTATTTTTAGCAGGTGACGCTGCACATGTGCACTCACCAGCAGGAGGGCAAGGTATGAATTTAGGTATTCAAGACGCCGATTGCCTTGCCAATACATTAGCAGCAGTGCTATCAGGTGCGAATGAAACGACACTCAATAGCTATCAGGATACACGCCGACCGATTGCGGAAAAAGTGATTAAGATGTCGAGCCGTATGCTAAAAGGCGCTAACCTAAAGAACCCCATATTGGTAGGGATTCGCAATAAAGTGCTGCCGTTAATTACAGCGAATGCTAACATTAATAATCAAATGGCCAGTACGCTGGCGATGTTAGAGCATTAATAGCTGAGTACGCGTGGCTTGACTGACGTGGCGATTAATCTTAGTTGTGGTCTATTTGATGGGGCCACTAACGGAATAAATGTGTCTGGTTTTACGAGTGGACGTATTTTTTGTGCTATGGCTGGGTTTGCTAATAGATTCCAAGTTGATGCTGCTAGTATGTGCTGTAATGTAACGTTAGGCGGTGGCAGGGGGGGGTAGTAACGCTTCTTCGGTTCATAGAAGGAACGGTTTTGTGTGCATCAGGCTAAAAAGGGGGGCTTTAACCTCTTTTTGTTGTGCTTTTCCAAAAAGCCCAATGGTTGATTCACGCACTTTTAAGCGCCTTATTTTGTCATAGGCCTTATAGAGCCCTGCTGTTTTTTTAGAGATCCAAGGTGGTTTAACCACTTTACCTCTCTTATAAAAAATAACGGAGTCTCCAAGCTTGTCACGACATCTAAATAGGGCGCGTAATTCGGCACTGGTGAACCTGAGATCTTGTTTTCCATCTGGTGTTTTCTTCGTGGTCACACGTTTATGATCGATGCCATCCAAAATAAAGTGAATCGTACGTTCTTGACTGAGACCATGCACAGCAGTGAGCTTGCAGGCGCGGCGTATCTTGATATTGGATTGATGTGCATTAACATCTTTCTCTTGATTTGGATCCTTGCCGCCGGGTTTATTGATGTAGGAGGCGTGCTCTAGCAGGAAAGCCAAGTGCGCTTGCTGCTCCGCTTTGAGGTGGGAACGAAATTCAGGCGTGTCAAATCCAGGGGCTAAAAAGAGGAACATACCATCAATTTTGTTGAGCCGTGCTACATACAAAAGTCGATCGTTAACAAATGGTAGCTTTGTTTCATAGAGGTTATGATGTGTTTTTAAACCAAAGATAAGATCGCCGGGGTTGAAATTTTCAGTGAAGGTGGGTGTTGTGGTGATTTTCGCCTTTTTATGCCTTCTTTCTGCAGGTGCTCCATCAGCACAACCAGTGACGAGTGGTTCCTTCGATTTTCGTTTGACATTGTATTGACGTGACATAATCGACTACCCCATTTTTTGTGGAGATTAACATATCCTTAATGAATAGGTCAAACCTTCAAATACAGGGTAGGGTGCCTGGCATTGAATACGGCGCTTAATTATTTGATTCAATACAACTTCTATGTAACAATTCATGGGCTTTTGAGAGGTAATTAGACATATAAGGAGTATATATGGAAACCTTCGCGTGGATTGTTTTCTTTTTGGTCGTATCTGGTGTGCTGGTATATCGTCGTTCTACGATGCTTGTTTCATCCTTAGTCATTCTGGCGCTGGTTATTTTGGTGTCGTTTGTTAGTCATTTAGGAATGGTAGGGACGATTGTTCTCTGGGCGTGCTATGCGGTTATCTTTGTGCCCCTATCCATAACGCCATTACGTCGTCAGTTGTTAACACGGCATATCTTGTCCAATTTCCGTAAGGTCATGCCGCAAATGTCTGAGACGGAACAGCAAGCACTTGAGGCGGGTACAGTCGGCTGGACCGGCGAGTTGTTTTCAGGCGCCCCAGATTGGCAGAAATTATTAAAACGCGAAGGGCCGACGCTCTCGGAAGAAGAGCACGAATTTTTAGATGGTCCTGTCGAAGAATTATGCCGTCAGTTAAATGACTGGACGATTAGCCGTAGTATGCTGATCCCGGATGAAATTTGGACCTTCCTTAAAAAGCATGGTTTCTTTGGTATGATTATTCCCAAGCGTTATGGGGGTAAAGAATTCTCAGCGATGGGGCATTCTCAAGTGATTGCTAAAGTGTCGGGTGTGTGTGTTGCGGTAGCGACGTCTATTGGCGTACCGAATTCATTAGGTCCTGCCGAATTGTTATTGCACTATGGTACGGATGAACAGCGCGAATATTATTTGCCACGTTTGGCGAATGGTGAGGAAATACCATGCTTTGCATTAACCAGTCCACGCGCGGGCTCTGATGCGGGTTCGATCGAAGATAATGGCGTGGTTTGTGAAGCCGTATTCGACGGCAAAAAACAATTATGTCTTCGCTTAAATTGGAACAAACGCTACATCACCTTAGCACCGATTGCGACCCTTATTGGGTTAGCGTTTAAAATGTATGATCCCGATAAATTGCTGGGTGGCGATAAAGACCTCGGCATTACGTGTGCACTTGTGCCTGCAAACACTAAAAATGTGGTCACAGGTCGACGCCATTACCCGCTTGATTCTGCCTTCCCTAATGGGCCGACACAAGGTAAAGACGTTATTATCCCATTAGACTATATTATTGGTGGCGTCAAAATGACCGGACAGGGATGGCGCATGTTAATGGAATGCTTGGCCGTAGGGCGTAGTATTTCGTTACCGTCAATTATTTCAGGTGGGTCTAAACGTA
>NVSS01000147.1 GCA_002732805.1 Coxiella sp. (in: g-proteobacteria) | reverse complement strand
ATTTTTTCATATCGTTGATCGCAAAAAAGATATGATCCTGGTATCCGGATTTAACGTATACCCCAATGAAATTGAAGAGGTGCTTGCGACGCATCCGAGCATTCTTGAAAATGCGGTCGTCGGCGTGCCGGATGTCGAACGTGGTGAATGTGTTAAAGCATTTATTGTGTCGGACGATCCTAAATTAACAGCGGGGGACGTGCGCCATTTTTGCCGTCAGCACTTAACGCGTTATAAAATACCGAGATTAGTGGAGTTTCGTGATGAATTACCAAAATCAAATGTGGGTAAAGTATTACGCCGCGCATTGAAAGACGAGACGATGACTACGACCTAATAGTCTATTGATATGAGCAAATAATCTATTTTTCAGAGGAATTATGACGCCATTAACGGTTCACTGGGCGATCACCATCGTGGCGTTTGCTTTTGTCATGGTGATAACGCCTGGCCCTAATAATATCTTACTGGCAAGCTCGGGCGCCATACGCGGATTTAAAAAAACGTTACCCTTACTAGCAAGTATTGGTTTAGGGGCATTAATCATCTTGATCGTATTGGCAGTGGGTGGTGTGATTCTATTAAACTATGCCGTTATTCGCGATGGCTTGCGTATCGTATGCCTTCTCTACATAGTGTACCTGGCTTACAAAATTGCTACTTCCGGGGCACCCCGTAATAAAACGGCGGCACCCGCATTGTCCTTTTGGAAAATCATTGCACTGCAATGGTTAAATCCAAAAGTGTGGATACAATACATTGTGGTGTTAAGCTTATATACCAATGCTCAGCATCAATACCCCATGCAAGTTTTTTTCATCGCCATTATTTTTATAGGCATCTCAATTATTGCTGGGTTTACTTGGATTTTATTAGGTAAAGTGATAGCGCGATATTTAACGAAACCAGGACATTACCATATGTTCAACATTGCAATGGCGGTACTGTTGTTGCTAGCGGTCATTCCCGCCTTATTCGAGCATTATATCTAATGCTGGCGTGACGATTGGATATTTGGCCGTCATTAATGGTTTTAAAGGCTTGCATCACCAATCGCTTTGAAGGGTGCGTTTTCATCAAGTTCAGTACGCTCCGCGTGGTCTGTACCCCAGGCTCTAAAGAGCCGAAGATGCGCAGCATCCGTTATTGTTGCGCCTCGTAGCATTCCGAGCACGCAAGTGAGCGCGCTATGTAGGTGAGGGTCATATTCACAGTGCCAGGTGCTTTTCAAATGGTACCTGCTACCGTATACAGAGGTTACGTATTTTTCAGTCGTCTTTATCTTTAGGTGTTGAATCGTTTGGATTTTTATCCATGTACTGATCTACTTTTTTCTTTTCCCATTTTTTATTTAATTTACGGTTGGGTCCGAATAGGCGGATGGCCTGCGCGAGTACGGCTAAGCCCCAAAATATAGTAATCCAGTAAAACCACATATGGTGCGGGTTAACCAGTAAATTGATGATGACCAATACGATGTTTACAATGATATAAGTGGTGAGGTGTTGATAGAATGCTTTAAGTTCGCGTACGTAGCTGGTTGCTTCTTCGCGGTGTGTCTCGTCGTGCATGATGACGTCCTCCTTGTCGATAGATCTTTAACTATATGATAAACAGGAGAAAAGATCAAAAAAACAACAGCAATGCGCCGCACTAATATTAAAATCAATAAGTTAGCTATAAAAAAGGGAGCAAAAGCTCCCAGACATAAATACTAATTGTGTTGCACTGGAGGTTTTAGCGGCCCATGCTCAGACCCATGCTTTTGCCCATAGATGATGAACCCATACCTGAGGTCATATCGCCTGACTTATCCACCATGCTACCGAGTTCTTTGGCTGCACCCTCAGCGGCAGTAACAAGATCTTTGACACCGTCGACTAAGTCGCCAATTGCTGACACATCACCTGCTTCAAGTCTTGCAGCAGCATCGCCGGTTTTCATAGCGGCTTCAGCACCATCTTGAGCATGGTCGCCTAGTGCCTGCATGCTATCACCCGTGCTCTTACCTTGCTCTTCTTCTTCTTCTTCTTCGTCTTTAGAGCCACCACCACTGAATTGAGGCGTTGGAGCCGTTGATGCTTTGCTATCGCTGTCAGAACCCATAACGTCCTGGAGGCTATCTAATGCGTCACTGCCTGTATCAAGTGCGTCACTTGCGTCTGCACCACTGGTTTCCTCGGTAACTTTATCGAGTACGTCACTTGCACCAGCATCACTGCCAGCACCCGCCGCTGCATTTAATAAATCATCTTCACCCACGGTAGTATCCTCTTATTAGTTGAGCTGTTTTTTACGCACCCCACCGCTGCATATAAAATATATAATATTATGCTAGCATCAATTTCTTAAAGTACCATTAAGTCTTTATTACTTGATGGTTTCTATAGTGTAAATTCATAACCGCTAGCTAATTGACTATTCACCTGACGTTTGTTTGTTCTTTTTATATTGTTGAAGTGCGGTTTGGATATCGATTTGAGATGTTTTTTCGCCTGCTGCATGGATGACCAGTGCTGTCGGCCATATTTTGTTTTCATGGCAGTGTTCAATGCAGTCTTCGCTGATGCCCATATCCAGCAAGGTCATGGGTTTTTTCTTGCGACCACCGTCACTATTTTTTTGTGAGCGTATGCTCGTAATCATTTCAGACACGTCAACGATAGTCTTCGCCATGTCATTTAAGCCAAAACCTTCAAAATTTCCCGCTAATAATGCTTCCCCGGCACCTTTAAAGGCGACAAAAACGGCTGCATTTGGATTGAAATTTTCCATATCAAGCAGGACCAGTGCATCAGCAGCACGGTGTGCTAAATCGGTGAGGCCAGTTTTTTCACGGCCGGATATAAGCCATGTTGACGTAGCCTTGTTGGTGTTAACCATAGATTCTCTAAGTGTATGAATATTGTCTTTAAATGTCGTAAATACGTCTCCCAGCTTGGCGACGCCGCCAGGGATGATATCGTCTAAGCTTTGTGTTGCATCGGTCATAATTAGTATCTTTTTATGTCTGAATAATACGTCAATAATAACAGCGCAACATTAAGAGAACATTAATGCTGGCGGAAGTTGCTTGAGTTTATTGTTTTTTTAACGTAACTCATTGAAAAGTATTTGGATTAGGATTTGTGAATGATCGCTGCAATTTGCTCCAAAGATTCGGGATTAGCGAGCGCATTGGCGTTTTTCACGGGTCGGCCATTCAGCATATTTTTGACCGCCAGCTCAACGGTTTTGCCGCTGACTGTGCGCGGCAAATCAGGTACTTGAATAAAATGCGCAGGTACATGCAGTGGGGAGGCATGCGAGCGGATTTGTTTTTTGATTTGAGCAATGAGTGTATCGTCTAAGGCAATTCCCGATTGAAGCACGACGAATAAAACAACTTCTTCACCACCGTCGGTTTCTTTGCCTACCGCCACACAATCTAAAATGTCTGGAAATTTATCCACTTGGCGGTAAATTTCGGCAGTGCCGATGCGTACACCACGTGGGTTTAAGGTGGCGTCTGAGCGGCCATAAATAATAAGGCCACCGTGCGTGGTGTATTCCGCAAAATCACCGTGGGTCCATACATTGGAAAAGCCGTCGTAATAAGCGCTTTTGTATTTTCTACCATCGGCATCATCCCAAAAATATAAGGGCCGAGAAGGAAAGGCTGAGGTGCAAACGAGCTCGCCTTTTTGTTCTGTGACGGCATGCCCTTCATCATTAAATACATGAACATCCATGCCGAGACCCATGCATTGTATTTCGCCGCGGTAAACCGGTAGTATTGGATTGCCCAATGCAAAACAGGAAATAATATCGCTACCGCCTGAAATAGAGGACAGCTGCACATCGGGTTTTATGCTTTGATACACGTAGTCAAAGCTGTTAGGGAGTAATGGCGAGCCGGTGGTCAAGACGCAACGTAACGTATCGAGGGAATGACTTTTTGCGGGAACAATACCAAACTTTTCACTGGATTCTAAAAACTTAGCGCCGACGCCAAAATGGGTCACACCAAATTCATCGATTAAATCATAGAGTCTTGTTTTTTGGGCGGGGAAGGGTGTGCCATCGTATAACACGATGGTAGCACCAACGGCTAAGCTTGAGACCATCCAGTTCCACATCATCCAACCGCAGGTGGTGTAAAACAGCATCGTATCGTCGGCATTCAAATCACTGTGCAGCATGAGTTCTTTAAGGTGTTGCAGTAAGGTGCCGCCGGCGCCGTGGACCATGCATTTTGGTTTGCCAGTGGTGCCTGATGAATAAAGGATATACGTAGGGTGATCAAATGGAAAAGGTTCAATGTTGACGTCGTTATTTTCCTGTTGCTGACTTAATGCGCCGGCAATAATGACAGTTTCAATAGAGCTAATCTGCGTTTTAACCTGCTCTATAAGGTCGTTATGCTGATATGTTTTTCCGTTATAAACGTGTGATTCAACGGCGAATAGCACCTTAGGTTGAATTTGACTAAAGCGATCGAGCACACCATCCAGTCCAAAGTCAGGTGAGCACGACGTCCAAATAGCACCGAGTAACGTGGTGGCAAGCATAGCGATAACGGTGTCAGGACTGTTGGGAAGAAAGCCGGCGACACGATCGCCTGCAATAATGCCAAGCTGTTGCAGTTGCGTGGCGAGCGTCATAACAGCGCGATTGAGTTGTTGGTAAGTGAGGGTTTCACGCAAGCCATCTTCGCGTGCATACTGAATGGCGATATGGGCATCATTGCGACGCAGCATGCGTTGTGCAAAGTTAAAGGTTGCCCCTTCAAACCAGGTGGTATCGCGCATGGATTTGCCAGGTTGCATAATTGAATGTGGTTGTGCTGCAAACGAGAGTTCACAGTAATCAGTCACCTGTTTCCAGAAATCATTTTTATTATCGATAGACCACTGGTGTAATGCCGTATAGTTATCACAAGGAGAATCCGCTAAAAATTGTGCCATATGGCTGCGTGTGAGTAGGTATTGTGATGGGTTCCACAGAGGTTTGCTCATGGTTTGGCCTTGTTATTGCAAGAGACAAAACCTATAGTACAGACGCTGTGGCTAGAGCACAACACCGTGAATTTGTTTGACCATGTAGCGCTGGAAGCTTTGGATGCTATTGGTGATGGCGTTTATCAATTCGAGTGAATTGGTGTCGTCGTTTTCGAAACTCGCTTTATTCTGTGTCACGCAAACCTCAAGTTCACGTTCAATAGCGGCAGTTTGCTGTTGTAGCGCAGTGGCGGCTAAGGGGGTTGTCTCATGGCGTGACTTTAATTGTTGCAAGGCACGGTCGGCATGACGTAAGCCGATATAAATATGGGTGACAGAGCGTAATTGTTCGACGAGTTGAGTATTATCCACGAGAGCCCACTCCTTTGGTTGTGGTGTGAATTGAGTGGTCATCAAATGCATTTAAGGCTTCACGTAATATGCTGTCGACCATTTCTGGTGAGACGGTAAGACCGTAGCTGGCGGAGTTTAGTATCCATTTCACATTATTGGAGGCAATCGCAAGGTCTTCTGGTATTGAGTTAGGGTCAACGTTATCTAATACGGCATCTAATGCGGCAGCGTCTAGGCGTCTTGCGTGCTCATGTAGATTGTCGCCTCCTTCGAGGCAGACTTTCTCTGGCGATGGTCGTTTTTGAAAGAAAGCAGGCACGTGTAAAGATCCTAAATTATTTATTGATAATGACTATTATAGGCTCGAAACCTTAAGGCAACATTAAGTCATTGTTATTTGTTTGATTTATAACCTATTGATTCAATTATAATTGCTCTTATGCTGGGCAATTTAAGTGTCTTGTTGCAGTTCATTTCACGAAATGCTATCTTGGCGCGATCGTTTTTACGAAGGCACGTAGCTCAGCGGTAGAGCACCACCTTGACATGGTGGGGGTCGTTGGTTCAAACCCAATCGTGCCTACCAACTACGCGTAGGTGTCAGTTCCGGTAACCCTGCCGGTGTCAGTTCCGGCGATTCTCTCAATAAGCCGCCTTTTTCAAGCAGTTAGAATTTGTATTTCGCCGTGTCGTGCGCGGCGATTCTAGGGTGTGTTTGTCACCTGTACTTCTTTGCTTTCAGGAGCGCGTTGCATCACAAAAACAACGAGCACCAAGCAGGCGAGTGACACAGATAACATCGCTTCAAACATCATTTTGTAACCCGCATGGTGCACGATATAAGCACCGGCGAGTGCGCCAACGCCAATCGCCATTTGGTATAAGCCATTCCAGATGCCCCAGTAATGACTGCTCTTATGCGCGGGAATGGAACGTTGGTAGAGCGAACATAAAACGGGTGATTGAAAGGCACCGCCAATACCCAGCACAATTTGCACGATGTACAGTTGATAGGGGTGATGTACATAG
>NVSS01000146.1 GCA_002732805.1 Coxiella sp. (in: g-proteobacteria) | reverse complement strand
ATAAACATTGCTAGCGCACGCGCTTCCCGTGCTGATCGTGTATGATAGCCCTCATGAGTGAAACACGCCCTATTTTATACAGCTTTAGACGTTGCCCGTACGCGATCCGTGCGCGTATGGTATTAATTGATCATGGCATTGATTTTGAGTTACGTGAAATCGATTTGCGCAATAAGCCGGAGGCCTTTTTACAGTTATCACCAAAGGGTACTGTTCCAGTATTGGTACTGCCATCCGGAAAAATCATTGATGAAAGTTTAGCTATCGTTGATTATGTGCTGGATTACAAGCATGATGATGCTACGGAAGCATTGATAGCTGAATTGCATGCGACCTTTAACCCAGCACACAAGCGCCTTAAATTCCGTGATCGTTACGACGATGTCGATATTGCACATGAAGAGAGTATCGTGAATACGTATCTCGCGCAATTGGATGCACTGCTCGCAAACTCTGATTATCTATTTTCAGATCATATGGAAAAAGTTGATGTGGCGGTTTTCCCGTTTGTCCGCCAATTGTATGTAGTGGGCGAAGATGCATTTCGTGCGTTACCATTTGATCACCTAAAACGTTGGTTTTTTACCTTTATAGACTCCGCGTTATTACACAAGGTTATGGCCAAATCAACTTCAAATTGACGCTATCTAAGTGGTTCTTGCTATGCATCAATTCATGACGTAGTTATTCCCGATACGCTGTTTCAAGTTCATGAGAAAGCAAGGGGGGTAATCATGCGACAAGGTTCGACAATTGATGACAGTAAATCATCGGCACATCTAGCGTGGGAAGCGGTATTACGTGAGGTAAGCGCAACAACCACGGCGGCATTCGAAGCATTGGATTGGTATGACTATAGTCTTGATAGCGTTGATAGAGCGGCAGCGTATTCAGGGGCAACAAACCAGAGTGGGTTGATCCATGCTCAGGCTGAACGATTATATGAGCTTTATGAGCCACTATGTAAGGATAATGCGGTAAGCGCACAGAGTGTGGTAATTCATCGCGCTTTTTATCGCGTAGACGCCTATGCCTCATCGCTAGACTCATTGGCGCCAGGTGAGATCAAATGGGAGCACTACGAACAAGATTTAATGAGGCTGAGGCAGGCATTAAAACAAGGTGTGGCCGATAATTTGACCAGTGAGATTACTACTTTATTTTCTGTAAAATCACTAGACGGCTATTTAAGAGGCATACTGAATCCTCGGTTGGCTACGGAAGATGAACGACTATCGGGTCTTAAGGAAATGGAGCCGCCGGCGTCTAAGATCTATGTGAGAAAAGAGCTCGATTCCGTTAACCGCACACGCCAAAGATATCAGGAGCTCGTTGTCGAGCTAGGACGGACAGAGAGTATGTTTCAGGCACAGCGTGACGTTCTTAATCGCATGATAACAGCGTTAAATATGAAGAAGAGACGGCTAGCCTAGCAGATATAGTTGCTGGCTTTGGTCGGTCTAAAGGAAAGCCATTACCACCGTCCTCTAAACCAAAGGCTAAGGTAGAGGCAAAGACGGCCGATGCTTGCTTAGGCCGGGTTGAAGAGCAGCCAGCAGCATCAAAGCCTAAAGTAAGGCATCAAGCCTTGGTTCCTCCTCCTACTGTTCTAGGATGGCCAGTAATGTGGGCATCAGGTGATGATGCGGATGGTAGTGATTCAGCAGCAAAAAAAACGGATGGGTGTGGGTATAGCTCGAGCTAGGTCACGATTCGATGATAGGCTCTGGTAAGAATTGAAGCAGTGCGGGGTGCTTCTTCATTTTAAGATAGGCACGCAGCTGTTTTGACTTAGCGCCGGGTGTTTGTATCATGCTGAGGTATTGGTCTAGATAATACTGAGATTGACCAAAGTTCTTCTCATTATAAAAGATGAATGCTAGCTCGAATAACGAATGTGGCATATAGGGCGCGGCACCGACTGCAGCCAGAAAATAGCTTTTGGCCGTGTCTTGTTTTCCATTTTCCAGAGAGCACAGTCCTGCATTTTCGTAGGCAGCGCTCAGGTCATAATACTTTGGTTCTTTGACAGCAATCGCGAATTGAGTGAGTGCGGCGTTAAACTTCCCTCGATGGCATAAGAAAGTACCGTAATTATTATGGGCAGGTCCGGACTGCGGGCTCAGTGCAATGGCTTTTCTGAAGTCGGCATTGGCTGCTGTGTTATTACCGACGACCTCTTCGAGATAGCCCAGTGTATACCACGGTGAAGAGGCTTTGGAGCTGGCAATGATACCTTGGGTGAGTTTGGCGCGTGCTGCTGCTATTTGGTGGGTTTCGATGAGTCGGAGGCCTAATTGCGAATCACTTTGTGCATCCGTGAGCGCGGCAATGGCCGTTGGCTTGTTCGAGCAGCCTGCGAGTATAAGGCACAGTGGTAAGAGTGCTATGAAATAGTTACATCGTGCCATTTTCAAGAAATTCCGGTGTTAATTCAGACGGTTTATTTATAATATGTGGCGTTAAAAAAATCAAGAGCTCATCTTTAAAATTCTTTCGATTTGTGTAAGTGAAGAATCGACCAAGAATAGGTATTTGACCCAGAAATGGGATGATCACTTTAATATTGGATTTCTCTTGCTTGTAGATACCACCTACCACGATGGTCTCATTATCGTTAATGAGCACCGTTGAGGTTTCTTCTTCTGTTTGGATGGATGCCGCTTCTCCTGAGTCACCTTGCTTTATAGCGCTACCTAGGGAGTTATTGGTGACGGATAATTGGATGAGTATTTTATTGTCGGGTGTGATTTGTGGCGTTACATCCAATTCGAGACGTGCCGATTTATATTCGATTTCAGTACCGCCACTTGGCGACGTGGTTTGATAGGGAATT
Organism: Coxiella sp. (in: g-proteobacteria); assembly: GCA_002732805.1. GTDB lineage: Bacteria > Pseudomonadota > Gammaproteobacteria > Coxiellales > Coxiellaceae. The sequence goes on along the minus strand of NVSS01000146.1, from coordinate 3,554 downwards.
TCTTGGCCTTGTTTAATGACTGCTTTTTGCTTGTTCGATGTAATTAAGCGTGGACTGGCCAGATCGATGGCGTGTTTCTCACCCTCGATAGCAGACAGTTCAAGATCTAAGAAATTGCTACCGATTTTAAATAACGATACGGCAATACTACCCGATCTAAAGCCACTATTATTACTAAACAGGGTATCGAGCGCAGGTGAATCGAAGTTAAGGCGCTCTTGGAGCTGGAGTTTAGTGCCCGAATCGTAGTATTGATTGGAAATATTCGCCTGATTATTGTTGTTACTAAGGCTGTTGGCAGCATTAGCACCCTTCAAGCGGCCTGATAACACGCTCGGATTGGTGAGGCCTAACCGCGTGCCGAGCTCCCGTTCAAACTCTTTATCGATAGAAACAATGCGTGCGTCTATTTCAACCTGACGTACAGGATAGTCGATTTTATTAATCATCCGTACAAGGTCTCGAATTACGCCGGGTGTATCGCGAATCCAGATGGAATTGGTGCGTGGATCAACTTTGACCTGTCCGCGTGCCGTGAGTAAGGGTTTTGAGCCAGAGCTTAGCATTTTGGCTACATTGGCCGCATCTGAGTATTTGAGGAATACGATTCGGTCAACGAGCGGCTCAGCTTGTTGAATTTTTTCTTGTGCTTGGAGTTCGGCAAGATGTGTTGCTGTAATTTCCGCTAATGGCGCAATCATAATGGCCTGTCCGAGCTTTATCTTGCCCAGTTGTTGTGCCTTCATGATAATGCTCAGTGCCGTTCTCCATTTGACCTTGGTCAGATGGATTGTCATGTTGCCGGTTATCTTATCGCTGATAACAAAATTGGCACCTGAGAATTGTGCGAGAATTTGAAGTAGTTTTTTAATTTCAATGTCACTAAAATTAAGTGTAATCAATTGTTGCTGATGGACGTGCTTGCTTAACGGACTATTTTTTTTGAAGGATTTTGAGTTACTCGTAGAGGTTGTTTTCGTTTTAGCAAACGATGCGCCAGGTAAGCACACGCCAGCTACTGCTGCTAAGCAGATGGCCTGGATCGCTACTATTTTTACAATACCTTGTTTCATGGCGTCTTTTTCTTCTCTGTCACGTTCACGGTCACAATCTCTTTACGCGGATGCTCTTCATCGCCAATCTCCTTTTCCAGGGTCATGCTATCGTCATGAATGGCTGTCACGAGTGCTTGGCTTTGGCTTATCCGGTCTCCAACGGCAATGTTATACGTCATTTTATCATTATTTTTACCTATTGGCATAATTATTGCCCATTTTTTATTGTGCGTGGCGATAACTCCGAGCACTTTTATCTGTGACAGCGGTACACTGCGAAATATGACATTAGGATATTTATTTTTCTGATCATTTTTCATATGAGTGAAGGGGTTACGTAATGTGCTATCGGTATAAGTGATGCTTTTGGCAGAGGTTGGTAGCGCAGGGGAAGATATTTTATTATCTATTATAATCGAATCAGGATAGTATTTTGTCTTAAGCGAATCGGCATTTGGTGTAAATAAATTTGCAACCAGCGTAATATTCATTAAATTATCCGAGTCTTTATCATGTTTTATTCGAAAATCTTGAGTCACGATGGGCGCTTTTAGGTTTCCGAGGCTGCTAATGAACTGCGCGATGCGATGGTAATCGCCAGTGACCGCTATTTCGATAGGCAGTATGGAGTAGAAAGCCTTGTCTTCACGTTTCTGAGGTTTGATGTACGTAAATTGAATTTGTTGTTTTGCACCAATCGCATGAATATCTTCAAGGATTTTACTTTGGTCCATTTGAGGTGATATTTCCGCTGCCTCACTCTGAATATATTTCTCAAGAACAGCAATATTATGCTTAACGATTTTTTGTTGGTTTAATTTGGCCGTTTCGGCAGCAAGCTTAGTCGTCAATGTAACGCGTTCTGCCTTCAGTTGTTTGATGCGTTTGATTTGTGCGCTCGTGTCAAAAAAATAGCCCAGCGCAAGAACAATGATTAAAATTAAAAAGCTAAGCCCAATTTTTATTAATAAGGATGCCTTGGTGAATTGTTCGACAGCCGACTGTTTTTGTTTGATAGGGGTATTGACCATAGTTATTTTTTCACCTCTTTTTTGATCGTATAGAAGGGTGACTGTGTTTTCAATTGGAAGTCAATTTTAAAACCATTCAGGTGTGTTTCTTTATTGGTGATGATTTCGCCTAGTTTTGGTTTGGTAATAAAATTAATTTCAGACAGACGGTCCAATAAATTGGAGACGGCTTTTTTCGACAGTGTTTGTCCTGTGATTTGTATCTTGCCTTTGTTATTCGATAGGTTCAGTAAGTAGACATTTTTAGGTGTAAATTCAGAGATCAATTTGAACAGATGAATCGTATAGAAACGTGCTCTTTTGATCGTATTAAAGGCATTAATGATACGTTTTGTTTTCGTTTCATCAGCAGCGAGTATTTTTTCATCCACGAGTTGGTTGGTGGTCAGCGTTATTTGTTTTTGGATCGCTGTATTTTGCGCCTGATGAGACGTGATCATTGGCGCATAATGAAAATGTACAAAAAATAGGATAACCACGCCGAGTCCGATAGGTAAAAATAGAGAGAGCAGAAAACGACTGCGATCATGCTTGGTTTTATCTGATTTCATGGCAAGCAGGTTGATGTTAACCATAGTGCTATCCTCTTATTGCTAATGCAAGACTCAATGTAAATGCGGGCGCCAATCGCATGAGCTCAGTGGTTTCAAAAGACGATTGATTTTTAACGCCATCCAGCGGATTAACGATTAGGGTATCAATAGATAAGCTTGATGTGATGCGCGTATCCAATTGGGGTAATAAGGCCAGTGGGCCAGTCAGTAATATATGCTTAATTTTCGTATCTGAAAATTCAGCAAAGAAAAATTGGAGCAGGTGGCTTATATTTTTATTGATGCTGTCGTAGTCATCGTCTGACAGCGTTATCGTAGTTTGATCATCACCGCTGATGAGCTGCCGCACTAGCGTTGCTAGATTAGGGTTATGAAATAAATGATGGTGGGTATAAACTAACTGGCTATTTTGATGTACCGTCATGACGAAATATTCGGAAGTCATATAAAATACGGCAACATGATCGTCATCGCCCAGCTCGGTAAGCGAGCGGCATAAGAGTGGATAAATACGTTCAAGTGCGTAGTAATCGACATCCACGACCATGAGCTTGAGATGCGATTTTTTTAATACTTGGATGTAAGGTTCAAGATCTTTTTTATGGGTCGCAATGATATTAAGCACTTTGTGATCATTTAGCGAGTCACTTTGAGTGAAGTCGATATAGAGGTCATCGGCTGACTCGGAAAATAATTTTTGTGATTCATGCTCAGCTTTGGCTTGAATTTGTCGTGCGCTCATGTTTTTGCTGATATTCAGTTGTTTGTGAATCACCAGATTGCTGGGCAGGGTAATGCAGCTATTGTCGTGTTTCACGTTGTCCTTCGAAAGTAAGGTCTGTAACGTTGTTTGTAGTGAATGTGGCGTTAATAAATGGCCTTCTTTGATGCAGTCTTGAGGGGTGGTCGTAATA
>NVSS01000145.1 GCA_002732805.1 Coxiella sp. (in: g-proteobacteria) | reverse complement strand
CAAGCCGACGATGCCACCACAGAAGCCACCAAACATTATTATAATACCTAAGTGGGGGTCTTCTTCAGGATCGTCATTTATGCTGGTGTTATTGTCACTATTGTTAGGAGCTGCGATTCCGCCGGCAACGGCCATACCGATTAGGGTAGAGAAGAAGGCCGTTACAATACGCGCTATTTGATTGTGTTCTGTAGCTATCTCATTATTACCTGACATTGTGCCCCCCCAATTGGCGCTCATAGCAAAATTTAGCATAGGTAGCCACTATGCTGTTGTCAACGGTTATTGTAGATTGATTTCCCATAGTTACTGTATTCCGTTATCATACGCCCACAGAATAGAGGAGTAGATATGTCTCAATTACAAGATAAAGTGGTGTTAATTACAGGGTCGACGCAAGGTATTGGTGCGGCGTCTGCACGGGCGTGTGTGGAGGCGGGTGCAAAAGTGATGTTGCATGGGCGTAATGAAGAGCGAGCGAAGGAGCTATGTGCTGAATTAGGCAAAAATACAGCCTATTGCATCAAGTCATTAACAGATGCTGACACGGCGCCTTATATTATGGGTGAAGTGCTGAAAAAATTTGGTCGACTGGACGTTTTGGTCAATAACGCGGGTATTTTTCCGCGCAATGACATTTCTTCTTTGGGGGATGAAAATTACGATCAGATCATGACCGTTAATTTACGTACACCCTTATTTTTATGCAAAGAGGCTGTTGAGGTATTTCGTACACAACCTACCAAGGGCTGCATTGTTAATATAGGTTCAATTAATGCACACGTTGGTCAAAGTGATTTATTGATTTATTCGATTAGTAAGGGCGGCTTAATGACCATGACACGCAACTTAGGCGATTCATTAGCCAAAGAAGGTATCCGTGTTAATCAGCTTAATGTGGGCTGGACCGTGACGGACACCGAGCATGCGTTGAAAATGAGTGAAGGCCTGCCTGAGCATTGGGAAAGTTTAGTGCCAAAAATGTTTGCGCCAACGGGTAAGCTAATGCATCCTGAAGATATTGCAAAGCACGTTGTCTTTTGGGCATCTGATTCATCGGCACCGGTCACAGGACAAGTGTATTCATGTGAGCAATACCCTGCGGAAGGGCGTAATATTATCCCTGAGGTGCAGTCATACATTAACAAATAGCAGAGGAGTTTTTTATGAAGTGGATCGTGTTAGGACTTATGTCGTTAGTCAGTGTATCAATTGTAGCGTTAACACCACCGCCCAAGACGACCATTTTTTTGAAAAAGGGCGAGTCGACCTTCAAAATTGACATTACCTCGAACCCAACGACGGGGTATAGCTGGTTTTTGGGGCGTTGCAATCATTATATTCAGCCATTAAGTTCAAAATTTTATCCCACGCTTAATCCAAAGCTGATCGGTGCACCCGGTCATGTAGAATGGACATTCAAATTATCACACAAAGCATTTGATGTGCCGCGCGTGATGAAGCTGCAGTTACTCTATATGCGCCCTTGGGATCATACAACAGCAACCAAAAAAACGTTCTGGATTGTGACTGGCTAACAATTATGCTATAAATAGAGGGTGATCGGTTAATTTATTACCCCAGAGAAAACAATGAAAAAATGGATTTTTTGTTTTTGTGCTTTTAGCTTAATTTCCTCTATTGCCTGTGCCAAGCAATTTGATTTGCCGGTGAAAACCATAGTGGTCAACGCATCCGATCGTGCACGGCAACTTATTTCGATTGGTACGGTTGAGAGTCAACGTACCACCTATATCCAGACTGAAATTCCAGGGCGGGTGGTTGTACTCAATAAGCAGGTGGGTGACGTGGTGACACCGGGCATGGTGGTTGCCAAAATTAATCCAAAGATCTCAGAAGATACCTCCGATGAAGCACAGGCACAGGTCACTAAACTGGAAACGTTGGTAAACGCGCAGACGATGGTCGTCAAGCGTGTTAAACAGCTTGTACACGCGGGTGCGATGACCGGTGCAACGTTAGAAGAACAACAAACCAAGTTGCGTGTTGCGCAGTCGGATTTAAAGATTGCTAAGGCGCAAGCATCGAAAGCCAGTTTCGCACTGCGTCACACACAAATAAAATCAACGGTATCGGGGCGTATACAAGAGAGCAAGGTGACGCTTGGTAGTATTGTTGGTGCGGGTGATCCGATCTACTTAATTGCAAACATCAGTCAATTGCATGCGGTGCTACCCTTTCCACAAGCCGTACGTAACTTAATCAAGGTAGGTGATCAGGTGACGTTAACCACACCGACATCAACAACGCCTATTAAAGCAACCGTTAACTTCATAACGCCGATTATTAATCCGGTGACACGCTCATTTAATGTCATTGTGAATTTTAAGAACGTGAAGGGACAATGGCATCCCGGTTCTAGTGTCACGGCGCACCTACAGTTATCGTCGCAACGTAAAATCTTTGTGGTTCCTGAAGTGAGTGTCGTACACCGTCATCAAGGTACCTTTGTATTTTTAGTGAAAGAGGGTAAACCTGTCGCCCAGGCGGTGACGATAGGTCAGTATACGACAGCAGGCGAGGTTGAGGTGTTAAGTGGTTTAGAGGCAGGGGATCGATTGATTACGTACGGTGCTTTTTTTCTACATCCCGGGGTCGGTATTCAAGAGGCGAGGCGTTAAATGAATATTACCGCATTCGCTCAGAAAAAACCGGCTATTATTTTTGTTATTACGCTATTTATTCTGTTGGTGGGTATTGTCGGCTATGCCACAATGCCAAAGATGATCTTACCGCAAATAAAAGTGCCGGGTGCTGTGATTGAAACATCGATGACGGGCGGTACCGCGCAACAAATAGACCATAACATCACTGAGCCGCTATTAGTAACGCTAAAATCATTAGGGCATGTATCCTCTTTACTAGGAACCTCGTTTCCGGGTGAGTCCGTGATTACCATTGAATTTCCAATTGGTACGGATCCGTTACAAGCCTTTCAAAATGTGGTCACGAAAGTAAATCAAGCACGTAGTATATTACCTAAGAATATGCAGAATCCACAAGTGACACAGCTCAATTTAACCAACGTTCCCATTATGACGTTAGCCTTACACAGTGATACCGCCTCCCGTCTTGCCTTAAGTCAGTACGCGAAAAATACAATTGTTAAAGCGTTGGATAATTTGCCGGGTGTTGAGAATGTCGTGCTGTCAGGGGGGCGCAATAAAATCGTCAAGGTACTCCTGGATCCCGTTAAAATGACATCCTACGGTGTGGATATACAACAAGTGGTACATGCCTTTAAAAGTGAAAACGTTGAATTCCCTGGGTATTTTATTGATACGTTGAATAAATCGTTTCTATTGAACCTCGATGAAAAATTTCATGCGTTATCACAGATAAATGACCTCATCGTTAAGACGCACGCAGGTAGTGTTGTACATTTAAATGAAATAGCCACGGTTCAATACGGATCTGAACGAACACGGGGCGCGGTACGCTTTAATGGTAAGCCTGCGGTTGGTTTGGTGGTGACTAAGATGGCCAGTGAGAATTCCATTACCGTTATCAACAATATCAAAAAATTATTGGCGACAACGATCATTCCACAGTTACCTAAGGAAATGCAGTTGTCCGTAGCACATGATAGTGCGCATGCAATTACGCGTAATGTAAATGGCCTTGAGCTGACTGTTATCTATGCTATTTTATTTGCATCGTTAATTGTCTATTTATTTATACGCAGCTTTCGATCGTTGTTTATTATCATCATTGCCATTCCGGTATCCGTGTTAATGGGTGTTGCTGTGCTGCGCTTAACCGGTGGAACCTTTAATATTATTACGTTGTTAAGCCTAGTGCTGCTCGTCGGGTTGGTTGTGGATGATGCTATCGTTGTGACTGAAAACGTGCACCGTGTGCGTTTAAGGCACCCTGAGCTATCGGCACGAGAGGGCACCCTTAAGGGCGTGAAACAAGTGACGTTTGCCGTATTAGCGTCAACGATTACATTGCTCGTTATTTTTTCATCGGCCGTCGTGATGAAAAGTGATATGGCGGTCATCTTTGAGGCCTTTAGTGTGTCTATTTTAGCGGGCGTCACAACCTCCTATGTCGTATCGATGACACTCACCCCGATTATGGCAGAGCATTTCATGGTGGTCTCAGAAAAACAAAACCGCTTTTATACGCTATTACAAAAAATAGTGGACGGTTATGTTGCTGGTTATAAATGGCTGTTACGTTACGTGCTGACCTTACGTTGCTTGGTGGTGGTATTGACTGTTGCCTACATGGTGCCCGTGTTTTTTGTATTACGCGATATGGGTAGCGGATTTTTTCCTCAGGGAGAAGACCACGCCGCCATTCGTATTAATATTAATGCACCGAGTGATGCCACGTTGAATTATACACAGAACATACTCACTGAGATCGATCAAAAGATTAAAGATATGCCACAAATACAAGACAGTTATGCCGTGATTGGTCCCTTGCAGGCCAATACAGCATCGGTCTATTTGAAATTGAAACCTCTTTCGAAAACGAAAGTCACGTCGACTAGAATAATGAATGAGGTGGCCAATCGTGTGGCCACCATCCCGGGTGCGCTACTCAATGTGACCCCGGTTCCCGTTAGCAAGGTGTTTGCACAACCGCTTGTCTTCGATGTGATTGATAGTGATTATTCTCGATTAATGCAACATATCATTCCCTTTGTGATTGCGTTGAAGCAGAATCCTAAATTTGGTGCGCTTTCAAATACGGTAGAACCCAACCAGGTGCAATATAAGTTAATTGTAAATCGTGCATTGGCAAATCGACGTGGCGTTTCTGCTGAAAATGTGATGGAGTCCGTTGCGCTTTTTGGAGGGCATGTGAAAGTAGGGTCTATCATTCCCAATGAAAATAAATCTGAGCAGTACAGTATCTTTTTAGATCCAAAGAAGGGCTCATTAATCAATTTAAGTGATATTAATAAAATATATTTATTTGGAGGTGGTCGCGCCATTCAATTAAGTACGATCGCCCATTTTAAGCGCGTCTTACTACCGTCGGTTATTCATCGTACGGGTACTCGGTTTTCGGTGCAATTTTCCGGCGCACCAACGATTCCGGTGAATGATGCGCTGAGTCAAATAAAAGCCATTGGCCATACTATGTTTGCGAAAGGGACACAGATTGTCGCCTCTGGACAAGCCAGCGCATCACAAACAGAGTTGCATTCGACGATGGCGGGCTTAGGCTTTTCGTTCTTAGCGCTTTATTTAATACTGACCATTCAATTTGATTCATTTTTACAGCCACTGGTTGTATTGGCTGCTGAACCGTTGGCCTTAGTGGGGGCGGTTTATGCATTGAGCATTTTTGGGTATACGCTCAATATGTTTTCACTGATCGGTATCTTGCTCTTGATGGGGTTGGTGGCTAAAAATGCTATTTTGCTCGTGAGTCGTACCAATCAGTACCGTGCAGAGGGCGAAGGCATTCAAGAGGCATTAATGCACGCGTGTCCTGAGCGTTTAGTACCGATTACAATGACGTCATTAACCATTATTCTGGCCATGATACCGGTATTGTTTCACCAAGGTGTGGGTGCTAAAAGCCAAGTGGTATTATCGGTTACCATTGTCGCTGGTATTATTGCCTCTACGGTTTTATCCGTCATTGTGGTCCCCGCCATTTATGCTATTTTAGAAATAATTAAGCAAAAACTAGGGGAGCGATTCGTTGCTAAAACGACTTAGCTATAGTTTGCTCGTTGTGGGCAGTAGTTTATCATTCAATGTGATGGCATTAAATATTGAGCAAGCGTATCAAGATGCCATGCAGCATAGTTTTTACTTGAAAGCACAAAACGCGGAGCGCTTGGCCAATCGATCGCTGTCCAATAAAGCATACAGTTTGTGGCTACCGCAGGTGTCAGTCGATGGGTTTTTGAATCACGGTAATTTTAATATAGACGGTGCATCGACGGCGGCTAATTATGATGGCGTCGATATTATAGTGCGCCAGACCTTATTTGATTATGCAAAAATAGCAAAGACGATTGGTAGTAAATACGTCAAGTCATTAGCGGATGTGGGCTATCAAATAAATAAGCAACAACTCACTAAAAAGGTTATTAAAGCGTACTATCATGTGTTGTTACTCCATCATTTATTAAGCTTGGCGCAACTTAAGCAACGTTTAGTTAAAACCGCGCTCTACCAGGTGCGCGTAGCGGATAAATTGAAACTGAAAACAGGCGACCAGGTCGCCTATATTGAATCTGATTATGATGATGCCATTGCTGAAAAGTTGAAGGCACAAGCGTATTACAGTGATGCGATAGCACAACTGGATCGCCTGGTTGGTCATCGTGTGGCCTCTTTGTATACGTTGCGTTCTCATGTCATGACACGCATACCACAACCGCCTTGTTTGGCTGTTTGGGAGCGGCGGGCACGCTTGCATAATAATAAAATTAAAGCACTGGAATTAG
>NVSS01000144.1 GCA_002732805.1 Coxiella sp. (in: g-proteobacteria) | reverse complement strand
AATTGTTTGAAAAATAGCACATGGATACGATTGCATCCAGCCGGCAAACAGCCAATAGGCACGTATTTACGCATAAATAATTATGTTAGTATGCACTGAGTGATTTTAAGGGGGAAGCGGTCAATGAAAAAGTCTATTAGAATTGAACTTAAGCGAATGTGTCGAGATCATATTAACAATTCGCCACCAACGCCAGCTACCGCATTGCTAGCGCAACCAGAAGCAATGTCAGCACCAGACTCTTTTGAAGAAAAGGTTGAGTTTGTACAAGCCTACGCAGAAGTCGCACGGGAGCTTCTCAGCGATAAAATGATGATTAAAAAACCAGTGGTATTCGTCGTTCTATCGCTCGTACTTTGGGTTGCCTATGGCATATCTATAAGCCCCCTAGAGCAGACAGGCGCTCAAAAAAATGGGACACATACCGTAAATGATACACCGAAACATGACCCCACCTATCTTGTGGCGGTTATTGTGGCTCAACTGTTGCTTTGCTTTATAGCCTGCATCGCCTCCCCAGTAAAAAATGTACCCAGCGCAACGCTAAAAGAGAGCGTTGCAGCCTCGTTAAGGCGCAATTCTGACGAATCCCTCGAGAGCCTCAGAAAATACCTAGGCCAAATATCACACCCTGGCCGCGCTCATAGCCCGGAAGAAGGCATAGGCGTCGAGATTTCGGCCGCGTATGATGCACTGTCATCGGCGGGCGGACCCTTTCATAATTTAGTTCAAGCTACGGCCCCTCGTTGTGATTCACCGTCACCTATTGAGTGATAACGATAGTCAGGTGGTAGAATGAGCGAAGGGCGTCTAAACTGTGTGATTAGGGCCTAAGAGCGTTTGAGGCTTACATGATTACATCAGAAGAAAAAATTCAACTCCCGATGCGTGCCGACGCACCTGTAACCTATTTGTACTGCAAGGTTTTATTAAAGGATAATTCCTCCTTGGGCAATAGGCCCGTTATGATCTTTGTGCCCGGCGGGCCAGGTGGCAATCACGCGGTTTATCTTTCCATGGCAACACATCTTTTGGAATACGCCGATCTTATTTTGTTTGATCCACGCGGTTGTGGCGGCAGCGATTCAAGTGATGCACTACATTGCTCTATTGATCACTATATTGATGACATAGAAGCAATCCGCGCACATTTTAATGTAAATGAACTCATACTATTAGGCGGATCCTATGGCGCTATGGCATCCTTAGGGTATGCGATTCGCTATCCAGAGCGTCTAGAAAAATTAATACTGCTGGCAGGCGCACCCAGTTATAAATTTATTGAAACTGCCAAACAAAACCTCGAAAAAAGAGGGGCTGCTGCACAAAAAGCAGTAGCACAAAAATTATGGAACGGTGAATTTAAAGATGCAAACGAATTTGCCGATTTTTATAATACGATGGCATCGCTCTATTCGGCTACCTTAAAAGATAAGCCGCCAACCACGTCTTCTGGAATCCCCTATAATGTTGAAATCACGAATTTGGGGTTTAAAAATTTTCTACGCACCTTTAATTTTGAGCATGAGATGCAAAACATTAGGTGCGAAACACTTATTATATGCGGACAAGATGATTGGATAAATGATCCCTCTCATGCACGATTAATGGCGAGCAATATTCAAACGTCAACACTACATGTTTTTGAAAATTGCGGCCATTTTGCCGAAGTTGATCAACCTACGTTATTTTTTGATGTGCTTGATAATTTTTTAGCAACCTCGGGATAAGTGGGCTCTTGCGCCTAAGGGTGCGGGTTGAGGCTCGAGTGGTGCAGCAAACAGCGCCGATAGTTGAGCGAATTCACGGGGGCTAAGTAGGGCTCTTATCCATTGCTCTTGTTTATCACCTAAGCATGAGATTTTGTGTGCCGCTTGATGAAAATCAAGGGGAAAATTAAGCAATAAGTTGCTCTTATAATACTCTAGTATTCCTGATATGTGAGGTGAGAGTTCATATAAAAATAAACAAAGCGGCAGGAGCAGTTCAGGCGATGTTGTGAGTTGTTTTACGATTTCAGCGACCGTGCCTGCGTTGATAAACCAATTAGCAATGTGTGTGCGCGTATTCTCATCCGATGACGCTACTTTCTGCGTAATTTGACGCAATTTAATGCTTTGTTCGGCTATCGTGTCGTTACTATTATGTATCTGGTTTAATATTCGGAACAATTTATCAATCATGTTTATTGAATAGGCAGTTTGCTCGGCGGGAATGAGAGGTGTTTGTGCGTGCTCGCAATACACTAACATCATGTGGAGGCTAATCAAATATTCACCGTACACCCCGTCGTAATGCACGTCAGTGGTCGTGGGGTGCTGTTCTGCGCACCGTGCCAGCCGTTTGGTATGATGCTCGTAAAGAGCGCCATTTGGCAGGCCATCGTGGTGACCGCCGCGAAAATACAGTACGGCAAGCCAAATGCGTGTCACATGAAAATTAGTTTCTTGATCAATACCGTTTAAACAATAATTGATTAGATTGTTTTTTGTATCCACAAAGAGTATAGATTGTGCTGCTAAGCTATTAAGCCACGCGAGCCAGGTGAGCGTTGGCGCCACAATCGCCCATGCTGCACGCGCCTTTTCCGCGCGGCATTCATTAACTTTTTGTTTTACAGTATGAAGGATCTCCTGAACTAACGTTTGTCTAGTAGGCGTCATTACGGCATCGGGTTGGGTTTTGAAAAATTCAAAGGCCACCTGAAGCGCTGATACGATGGTTTCTAGCGGCATTTCCTCATTTACAGCGGCCAATAATCGTTCCATTAATGCTGCCGTGGTATCGTCTGAAAGTTCGGCTGCCCTGATGTCCTCGGCGCTTTGAGTAACGATTAATACGAAATCAATAGCGCTAATAAAAACGGTCTGTGTGAGCATCAGGGCAGTATGTTCAGCGCTTTTGGCAAAGCAGCGTTGAATGAGGGGCCTTACCCACGGAATAAATTCAGGATCATTCCGCAGAACGTAAAAAATGATTTCAATCACATATTGAGCGCTATGTAATACCGATATAGGAGCGTTCCCCATGTCGCTTAGCGTGACCAAATGTGCGCGCACATCATCGGGTATGGCACTAGGATTAACAAGGCAGGATTGTGGGTCGAGGTCATCGCACAAGCGTGATAGTTGTTGGTTACGTTCTGCTAGCGGACGGATAAAGGTAACTTGCAATAGCGTGTATATATATGACCAGGCAGGTGCGTCAGAGGTAATGCCCTCTAATTGCGTTTGCGCCCAGGTGATAAGCTTAGGTGGTAAGTGATAGGATTCAGCTGATAATACGTTCGCTAATCCAAACATATTGGGTATGAGCTGTCGTTTGATTAGGCATGCCATGAGCCTAGACTGTAGGGGTGTAAATAGGTCACTCAAACTGTGTAACAGTAAATAGTATAATCGTGTAATTAAAGCAGCAGAGAGCGCAGGGCGATCCGTAGAGGTCAGGCAATCCAGCGCGGCATCCAGGCATAGCGGATCAGTAAAAATAAGCTTCCACAGCGTGTAATACGCCAGATCATCCACATTTATTAAGGCATCGAGTATGCGCGGTGTGAAAAGCGATTTTATGCCGAGGCCTGGTGACGGGGTGAGTACATGCTGCAGTAATGCACTGTCGCCTGCTATATTAGGGGAACGATGGAGCATTGACGGCAATTGGGACGATGAAACAAGCGCGATCATTCCTGTAGGCGAGATTAAACATAAATGCCACGCGCCCGCGCCAGTAAGCGCACGAAGGTTGGTCTTCATGGCCGTCATTATGTTAAGCGGGTCCACCGTAAGATATATTACGGATACAGAATGGATCAATCGATGAAGATTAGTCAGGCGTTGTGGGGTTAACGACGGGCCTGCTAGGAGCTGCTGTACTTTGGCTTGGAGTAATGCACGATCAATCTGTTGAGGGACAGGGATCGCGCTGGGTTTAGGTACGAGATGTTGATTGCAGCGCAGTGTAAATAGGCCGAAAAGCACATGTAGTTCAACGGCTTCAATGGTGCGTCTCGTGGGTGTGTGGCCATAGGTGGCTCGCACCAAGGCGCGCACTTCCGCTGGCGGGTGGCCGTTGCGAACAAGGGCGTGTAGATGGTTTACGACCTGGGCGCGGGGCGTCTTATCTTTCTGTAAATACAGGCCAAGTGTGGCGCCTGCTCGTAGCCAGAGCTTCTGTTGGCCTGAGTCCGCCGAGGCATGCCATCGACGATTAATGTTCATTGCAGTTAGCAGGTCAATAACATCCAATAAGCGTAATACCATAAAGAGGAGCTCTTCGGGTAGCATTTCAATAGGTGTAGATTCGCGAAACATTTAGGTACAACCTCCTCTGGTGGACAACGTGCTATGACTTATTTTTGCGCTATAGTACGGTCGACAGGGGTGGATTGCAATACGTTTTTGGAATTTTATGCAGGGATTGATTTAAGCCCTGGAAATCCGAGCTTTTCACGTGAGGCAAGGTACGCTTCGGCTACTTTGAAGGCGAGCTTGCGTACACGCAAAATGTAACGCTGTCGTTCAGTGACGGAAATGGCCGAACGTGCATCGAGCAGGTTAAAGCTATGTGACGCTTTTAATACCATTTCGTAGGCAGCCAGTGGTAAGTCGAGTGCGACTAAGCGCTCAGTATCTGCTTCGTAATGATCAAAGAGTGTAAATAAAAAATCGGTGTTTGCATGTTCAAAATTATAAGCAGACATTTCCACTTCGTTTTGGTGAAAAATATCGCGGTAAGTAATCTTGCCGTGTGGTCCATCGGTCCAGACTAAGTCAAACATGCTATCGACGCCCTGTAAAAACATCGCGAGACGCTCAAGGCCATAGGTGATTTCACCGGTAATGGGTTTGCATTCGAGTCCGCCGACTTGTTGCATGTACGTAAACTGTGTGATCTCCATACCGTCTTGCCATACTTCCCAGCCAAGACCCCAAGCGCCTAATGTAGGTGATTCCCAGTTGTCTTCGACAAAACGAATATCATGTAATAACGGATCGACGCCAAGTGTGCGTAATGAATCAAGGTAAAGCTCTTGAATGTTATCGGGCGATGGTTTTAATACAACTTGGAATTGGTAATAATGTTGCGTGCGGTTTGGATTATCACCATAACGCCCATCGGTGGGTCGACGTGAGGGTTGCACGAAAGCAGCATTCCACGGTTCAGGACCAATGGCGCGTAAAAAAGTGGCTGGGTGGAAGGTACCCGCCCCCACTTCTAAATCCAACGGCTGCAAAATAATGCAACCCTGCTTCGCCCAATAATCTTGTAGCGTAAAGATAATCTTTTGAAATGTCAGCACGGGTGTTCTCTCTTTTATTTGCTTTGTACCGCAGCGATGCCTTTTTGCAACGTTGCCTCATCTACCGCGCCGGGGAAAAATTGAAATTTGGTTCCAGCCTTATTACTGATCACAAACGCGGGTGTGCCCATGATACCGAGTTTTTCAGCAAGTGCAAAGTTGGCACGAATTTGCGCTTCATACTCGGGTTTGTTCATTTCAGTTGTCAGTTTGGCAACATTAAGCCCTGCTTTTTGGGCGAGTGATTGTACCTTTTGTTCAGTTAAGACATCGGTAGCCGAAAATACGGCGCGGTGGTAGGGCATGTATTTGCCTTGAGCGTTCGCTGCTAAACCTGCTTTTGCGGCGTATTTTGAGGCGCCACCAAAAATAGGCAACTCTTTAAAGAAAAACTTAACGTTTTTGTCTTTTTTTATAATACGTTCGATCGTGGGGGCAACGGCACGGCAATGACCGCATTGGTAATCAAAGAATTCTGCTATATAAACCTTGGCCTTGGGGCTGCCAACACTTGGCGTGTTAGGGTCATGAAATAATTGCTGTGCGTTGGCTTTTATCGCGAGCTCTGATTTGCTTAATTTTTGTTTTGCGCGCTGTGTTTGTAGTACTTGAAATGATTCGACAAGGACCTGGGGATTATTGATGAGGTAATCACGCACGATCTTTTGAATGGCTTTCTTTTGGGGGGGGGTGAAGTTAGCGGGTGCCGGCGCTGCTAGGGCAGAGGCAGTAACTAATGAGAGGGCGGCAAATGCAAAATGACGTAGTTTCATGGTATTCCATTCCTTATCGGTGACAATGGAACCACTATAGCGTTATCTGATTAAGACAGCAACAACGCCTAGCTTCCTATCGCGCCACGCAACTTATTCATCGCATTTTTTTCGAGTTGGCGAATGCGTTCTGCTGATACGTCGTACTTTGCGGCAAGTTGGTGTAATGTTTGCTTGTCTTCACTGAGCCAGCGTTGTTCGAGAATATCACGGCTGCGTTCATCAAGCAGGCCTAGTGCGTTGCGTAAACTGGCACTGCGATTGGCAGATAAATCGGCGCTCATGTGATTATTTTCAACGTGACTGCTATGGTCTTCGAGGTAGTGCATCGGAGCAAATGAACTTGCGCCACCGTCATCATCGTCATCTTTGAA
>NVSS01000143.1 GCA_002732805.1 Coxiella sp. (in: g-proteobacteria) | reverse complement strand
AATAATTTTTTATCGCCACAGGGCGTCGCGGTGGCAGAAGAAAAATTACACCAACTTTGGCTGCATGATACAGCGCCTAAGCTGGCGGTGATCCGTCGCTTTATTAAAACGATCGATCGTCCGCAACATGAATTTTTATTGAAGGCGCGTATTGTCAGTGTGGACGATGAATATGTCCGTGATTTGGGTATTTTATTCCAGTCGTCACAAAAAAGCAGTAAAGGTGACGCGATCACGTCATTAGGCAGTTTTGCAGTACCCATTGCCAATCTTGGCAATGGAGGCCTGCTGGATGTTGAATTGAATGCATTAGAGAAAAACGGCCATGCTAAGGTAGTGTCCTCACCACAGATAGTGGTATTGGATCACCATCAGGCCATGATTGAATCAGGCGAAGAAGTGCCGTATCAGCAGGAAACGGTCAATGGAGGTACGAATGTTGCCTTTAAAAAAGCGGTGTTGAAATTGGAGGTAACGCCTCATTTGTTGACAAATAATCGTCTTTTGTTGGATTTACATATCAATCAGGATAAAGTGAGTGCGTTGACGGTACAGGGCGTACCGGCGATTCATACACAACAATTGACCACCCAGGTTGAGCTCAATAATGAACAAACCCTTGCCTTGGGCGGTATTTATGAGCTAAATCGCTCAAATCAGCACCGGGGAGTGCCTTTCCTTAATAAAATTCCACTGCTGGGCTATCTTTTTCGTACCCATCATCAGCTACGTGACCAGCGTGAGATGCTTGTCTTTATCACGGTTGATATCCTCTAATGGGGGCGGGGGTAGCATTCGGTGCCAGGTACCATTTGAATGCAAGCATCCAAATGGTACCTGGCACCGAATACTACCCTGTTATATGACATACCCCCGTCCCCAATGGTTGTAACAAGTTTGGCCTCCTGGTAAAATTTACAACATGAGTAAATTCAATAATATTTATCTAATAGGGCCCATGGGGGCCGGCAAGACGAGTGTTGCAAAGCAGCTCTCACGCCTGACGAAGTACCCTTTTTATGATACCGACAAAGAGGTTGAGAATCGTACGGGTGTGAGTGTGAGTTGGATTTTTGAAGTGGAAACGGAATCGGGGTTTCGCAAGCGCGAAGCGGAAGTGGTTCGTGACCTTTGTGAGTATCAGCATATTATTTTATCAACGGGTGGTGGTAGTGTGGTGACGCCGGAAAGTTGTGACTTGTTACAGCAGAATGGATATGTTGCTTATTTAACCGTTGGGTTGGAGATGCAAATTGAACGCACCAGTCGTTATCGTGGGCATCGCCCTCTCATTGACTTTCCCGATGCACGCGAGCGTATGGAAAAATTAAATGAAGAGCGCGAGCCGCTGTATTTAAAAATAGCGGATGGTAGCTACGACACGGATGACCAAAGTCCACGCGGTGTGGCCTACAGTATTTTTACGGATTACCAAAAATTTTGTGAGAATAAATGAGCGGAGTTTTTAAAAGTGTTTCTGGTGATAGCGAAAGCCTAGTGCTGCCCATGGGGTTGTCTTTGAAAAAGGACCCATCCTTTGGTTAATCTGCGTCTCCGTACGCGCACTAGAGCTTATGCTATCGAGAGTTATTCTATGTGGACATTACAGTAAGCGCAATAGGAGATCTGCCATAGTCTATGCAGAAATGATATTTTTTTACTATAATGCAAATAAAAACAACAGATTATTGAGAATGATGAGACAAAAAATTACAGTGAAACACAGCGGCGGAGAATATCATATCTTCATTGGTGATAATTTGCTTAACGATAAACAAATTTTTAACAATCATATCGTTAGCACGCAAGTATGCATTGTGACCAATCAGCAAGTTGCTGATTTATTTTTGGATAAATTAATTACTAATTTTTCTGACAAGCAATGTGATACGGTTATCTTGCCTGATGGTGAGCAACATAAATCATTTGAAAGCTTTTTGCAGGTCATTGATTTTCTTTGTGAGAAGCAACACCATCGTGACACAACTTTGATTGCGTTAGGTGGCGGTGTGCTGGGTGATATGACCGGATTTGCGGCTGCCTGCTACCATCGTGGGGTGGCATTTATTCAAGTGCCCACTACTTTATTGGCGCAGGTTGATGCCTCTATCGGCGGCAAAACAGCGGTGAATCATTCCAGCGGTAAGAATTTGATCGGTGCTTTTCATCAGCCGCGGGCGGTTGTGATTGATTTGGTGACCCTCGAAAAATTACCTGAACGCGAATTTAAATCAGGCCTTGCGGAAATAATAAAAGCCGCATTGATTAAAGACGCTGATTTTTTTGTATGGTTAGAATCACATATTGATCAGTTACTAGCACGTGACAAAGAAATTTTAGAAACAGCCATTGTGCGCTCTTGTGAAATAAAACGTGATGTTGTCATGAGCGATGAAAATGAAATGGGTGCGCGCGCTTTGTTGAATTTTGGTCATACGTTCGGCCATGCGATCGAAAATAATTTAGGCTACGGTGAATGGACGCATGGTGAAGCGGTCGCATTGGGTATGTTAATGGCAACAGACTTGTCGTGTCGCTTAGGATTTATTGATGACGCTGTTGTTACACGTATCAAGGGCTTACTTGTGCATGTTGGTTATCCCATCTGCTTACCACAAGCACTTAGCGTTGAAAAATTAATAGAAACCATGGGCGGTGATAAGAAAGTGTACAAGGGGCGCTTGAATCTGATACTATTGGAACAGCTCGGATCGGCTGTTATTAAGGATGATGTGGCATCCGACGCATTGAAACAGGTTGTTAGTTTTTATAAATCATAATGTTAACACTAAACCACGGAAGCCAGTTTAGCTATGCAGCACCTCGAAGAAATCAGACGCTTTGCCCATTCGACGGACCCATTGATGTTGGTCTTGGGAAATACGGGTACGGGTAAGACCGATTTACTCGATCACGTTGTGTCACAAGTGACGATGTCGCATCCGATCATTCGCCTTAAAGGGCGCGATCATATTAAGCCACGCCCGATGATTAAACAATTATCGGAACAGTGGGAGGTAGCGGTTGTTGATCAAACAACATCATTGTCGGAGCAATTACAAGAATTAGTGGATGGACTGATACGCCAAGACAATTATTGTTTGTTATTGGTTGATGATGCGCACTTATTACCGTTTTCAGTATTGGCAGCATTGGTGCATATTGCTATTCAACAGGATACACAGTGTCATATGCATCTTGTGTTGTCAGGTCGAATCAGCTTATTCGAAAAAGTGCACACGTTGCATGATCAAACGATGCCGGTGATTCGTTTAGGTATTATGCGGCATCAAGAAGCACGACAGCGCATCCAATCCTTTTTAGACGATACGCATATCAAAGCAAATGAAACGGTCGTTGATGGCATGGTGACGCGCATTTACAAAGAATCACACGGTGTTCCTGAGTTGATTGATAAATCATTACGTGCACTCACGGTGCAGGATTTTATTAAATCGAAACACATTATTCCCGAAGAGGGAAAAATGGCAACCGCATCGACTGCAAAACAATCACGCGCTGCAAAGGAATTGTTGGTAGGTAAGCAAGGTGCGCGTGCTGTTGCGTTTGTTGGCTTGGTTGCAACGCTGTTTGGGTTGTATTGGTATGAGCATCACTCACATGCGTTATCACCGCCGTTACCCGGCAAGCCTTATTCGTATGCGCTTGCTAAAACATTTAAGTTACCCGTTGCTAAACCTGCTGCCATTCAGCCAGCGCCTAACGCTATCGTTACACCAATGCCCCAGCCGAAACAAAATTTTTATACCTTGCAGCTCATGGGCAGTTTTAATAAATCAGATATTACGAATTATATAGCGGCACACCATCTGCAGGCACAAGCGCAAGCGATTACTGAGCAGTACCAACAAAAGCCGTGGTACATCCTGGGCATTGGGCAGTATAAAACAGCACAAGCAGCGAATGTCGCCCTGCATCAACTTCCTACTTCAGTACGACACAAAGGCGCTTGGGTGCGCCACATCTAGGTGTCAGTTCCGGCGATTCTTTCAATTACCCGCCTTTTTCAATCAGTTAAGATCTCCAGTTCGCCGTGTCGTGTGCGGCGATTCTCATTTTGATCCTCAGAAAAGGATACCCGGGCTTTTTACGGATGACTAATCGCCAGAATCAAGCGCGACATCATAACATTGACGTACGTCATTACGTACGCCACAATGAGCGTCACACTTGGAGAATCTAATGAAAACCTATACCGTGACACAAGCCCGCCAAAATATATATAAACTTGTTGAAGCGGTTGAAGAAAGCCATCAGCCTATTCAAATTACGGGTAAAAATGCCAATGCGGTGCTCGTGTCCGAAACTGACTGGCGTGCCATTCAAGAAACCCTGTATTTACTTTCCATTCCGAATATGAGAGAAAGTATTCGTGACGGCTTGGATGCCGATCCAAATGATTGCGAAGAGGATTTAGGCTGGTGACGTATAAACTTGTTTACACAAAACACGCTTTAAAAGACGCAAAAAAAATCAAACAAGCCCATTTAAAAGATAAAGCCCTCGAGCTTCTTGAGTTTCTGAAGATCAATCCTTATAAAATCCCACCGCCGTATGAAAAACCGGTTGGCGACCTAAGGGGTGCACTTTCAAGACGCATCAATATCCAGCACCGCCTCATCTATCAAGTGCTTAAAAATGACAAAATCGTAAAGGTCATTCGCATGTGGTCCCACTATGAATAGCCAAGAGCGACACCTAGAATTGACTATTTTCTAATAATTCGTTAGCGTAGTAGTTTGCATATTGTCGATGAGGGAGCATGACGATGGATGAAGAGCTTAAAAAGCAAACCAAGCAAGTCTTTTATGATGACGACCACCATATGCGGAAGCGCTGGAAAGCGCGCCTCATGGTGTGCGGCATTATGTTGGTATTGGCATTTATCAGCCTTATATTAATGGATATTCATTCGAATGGTTATTGGCTTTACAGTCAAATACTGTCGGCGGTCTATGCAATATTGAGTATTTGGCTGTTCTGGTATTTGAATCGTGGGACCAATAAATTTGGCAGCAGTACTATTTTTCATCAGATATTCCATTGGATTGGGTTGTTGGCGGCGTTATATTTAGTGGATATGTTTGTGCGTGCGGGTATTTTGGCGTCATTACCGGCGGGTATTGTGACGATTACCATGTTGGCGCTGACGGTTTATCTGGTGGGTATCTATAGTGACATCACATTTGTAATGATTGGTATCACGCTCGCTATTTTTGCCTATTGTTTGGCCTATATACAAAATGATTTAACTGTTATCATGATTCCAGTAATATTGGTGATTGCGGCTATTATTTTCATCATACTTCATCGCGAGCGGCGTAAGGCGGAAAAGTGATTTGTAAGAAATTTTTGTGTGCAGCAATAAGTTTGTGCGGTGTATCTGTTTATTCTTTGTCCCAAGCTGAGACGATTACCCATGCGGTCAATCGTGTCTTACGGGCGGATGCGCATACCAGCGTGGCAAAAAGTGATCTTGGCATTGTGGTGGCGTCTGCAAAGACGGGGCGCGTGTTATATCAAAAAAACATGAATCATTTATACACACCTGCTTCTGTGCAAAAGCTGTTTACGGCAGCAGCAGCGCTCGAGTACCTCAAGCCAGGCTATCGTTTTGATACCAGCTTTTTTACCAAGGGCTATGTGCGTCATGGTGCGCTCGTGGGTGACCTTTATGTGAAGTTCAGTGGCGACCCGAGTTTCAAGATTGCCAATTTGAATCGTATGATGGATGAATTGCACAGCATGAATGTGAAAAGCATTAAGGGCCGTGTTTACATTGACAATTTTGACTATAATAAAACACCTTATCCTCCCGGTTGGATTTGGGATGATTTAAGTTACAGCTATGCGGCACCGATGAATGCGATTATTATGAATCGTAACAAATTTGGGTTACGCTTTATTCCTGCTAAAAAAAGCGGGAAACGCCCGCGTTTGGAGGCGAATTTGCCAGCAGGTGTGGCGCAGTTTACCAACAACATGATGACCACACGCAACTACAGCAATAGCTGTCCGATCACTATATATAGTAATATGCATAACCAATACCGTGTGGGCGGTTGTTTGGACGGTCGCCGGGGCACGCAGAGTCGCTCGCTCGCGGTGCGCGATATTCCACGCTACGCAAAAATAGAATTGAAGGATATGTTAGCGGCTCGGCATATTGCTTTTGAGGGTGCGGTATCACTGAAGCGCACACCGAAAAACCCAACGCCGCTTGTGGTGCATGCCTCCAAGCCATTACACGTGTTGCTGCGTCATATGCTTAAAAAATCAGACAATCTATACACCAACGCGATCTTCAAAAAAATAGGTGAAAAATATTATACGCAAGCGGGCACTTGGCAAAATAGTTTGGCCGCATTAAAGCACATCTTATCGGTGCCTACGGGCATTAACTTTGCACATAATCGATTAACCGATGGCGCTGGGTTGTCACGCTATAACTTAATAACACCACGCCAAATGACTAAATTATTATTTTTTGTTTA
>NVSS01000142.1 GCA_002732805.1 Coxiella sp. (in: g-proteobacteria) | reverse complement strand
GGTCAGAAATTACATTTTCAGCTGCCTTCTCACCGACTGCTTGGGCCTCATAAAATAACGAGTTTGGTTCTTTTTTTACAACTAACCAACCCAGAACCTTCTTATGACTTAATAAAACCCATGTGTCTGCCTCTGTCCAAGGGTAATATTCCGTAACTTTATTTTTCGTGCAAAATATTTTGAAAAAATTAATGAAACTCGAGTTTGTTAGTAATTCTTGAAACGATGGCGCTATATATTTAAGAATTTCTTGCGTCTTTTCATTAAAATGATTTTGCTCAAGCTCGTTAAGGTTTTCAATAATAGTATTGGTCAGTTGAGGCTGTTGTTTTCGGATGAATTGACTAATCAATCCTTTATTAAACGCTTCTACAGCGAGCCCATCCCCCGCCTCCCCCGTTAGCATTAACTTCTTAAGTGGGAAATTCTTAATCTTCTCACAAAACGCAACCCCATCCATGCCGGGCATCGCATAATCAATTATAATGCTACTTATTACATCGAATCGCCTTTCATTATGAATCGTATGCCAAATCGGCACGCCACCCATTTTATCAGGGGTCGCTAAAAACTCTTGAGTAACAGTGGTGATTTGCTGCTGCTGTTCGATATAGTAAAGCGCTTCTTGCCCTGACGTAAATATTTCAATTGAAAATCTATTACCCAAGGCAAGTTGCAATAAATCAAGGTACCCAGGATCATCGTCCACAATGAGCACTGTCGTAGGGTGAAAAAAAACTGGGATTTCATTCGTCATTGATCTTTTTTCCTTTTGGTAAGCTAATTATAAACAGAGTATATTTTCCTTGCTCTGATTTGCACGTCATAGTCCCGCGAAATTTATTGATGGTTTTTTTGCAAAAGGCCAAACCAACACCCATTCCGGAAGAACCCTCTGTCATGAAAATCTGAAAAATACGATTTATTTTTTTCGTATTCACCCCCATTCCACTATCTTCAAAATAAAGTAAATTATATTTATTATTACTTTCATGCCAAATAGTAATGGATCCTTTATTTGCTTTCGCGATTGAAGTCAAAGCGTTTTTAATTAGGTTCGTTAAGACATGTATCATTAGGATTTTATCGCCCCAGAATTCAAACTCAGCGTTATCGTCAATATAACGAATATAATCAGCTTGATTTCCTAAAAAAGGGTAATTAGAAAGTGTGGTGGTAACACAGTCATGCATACTATAATATCGAAATTTCTTTTGATTGATAGCCAGTTTTTCATACGGTAACAACATGTCCAGCAGGTAGTGTGATGATTGAATCTGCATTTGGACCTTCTTGAAGGTTTTCAGCAATTCCTCAATATTTTCACTTCCTGGCATTTGACTCATAGAAGTCAGCTGATCTTTTATATAATGATTAGCAGCATCCACTGCTGCTAACGGCGTTCGTAATTCATGGGCAACGCTAGCACTATCCGTTTGTATATCTTGAACCTTAGCTTTGTGCCACTGCGCGCGATTTCGAGAAAACAGCACCATAACCATAATCGTTAATACGTATATAATACTCGCATTAAATAAAGAGTTTTCATATAGAATTATTTCACCATAATAAAAGTAAAAGGCGCCACATCCTAACATAATGCCCAGTGGCAAAATAATGATAAAAGCGAGCCAATCTAAAATTAAACATAATAAAATCAGGGTTAATAACGAATATGTTTGCCATAACGATGAAAAATGGTATTGCAAGGCTGTCAATGTCCCAAGAAAGGGTAATGTATAACAAACTGTTGTATACCAAAAAATCGGTAGGTGTTTTATGAGTTTTTGAGGCCAATAGGCATAAATAAGTAATAATGAATTAAGTACGGCAGCAATGATACGCCAACTAGAGATTGGCTCCCATGCAAAAGGTTGTAGACTATCCCAAAGAAGATAAATCACGGGAAAACCTAACAAATTAACCAATGCAAACGTTTTTATGGGTGGTGAAAATGCTTCGAAATGCCGACTTAAACCTATGCCAGTGTAGTTCATTACGTATCTAACAACCGCAAATATTTTGCCGAAAAATCTTTTTTTAATCGGCTTAGTAAGCTGCATGTGCCAACGCTCCTAGTATATCGACTAAATATGTCCGCCATATCACGATCCTAGAGTTATGATGGGTTTGAGTCCAGCTACATTGATCAACACGTTGAAGGGTGGGCGTCCATACAATATCACACGCCAATGAATTGGGAAACATCCCCTCATGCCATTTATAACGTTGCGTCTTAAAGGAGGTTTTTTGACTCATGAAATGTTTAATTTCAAATATTCCAGTTGGAGTTGATCCATTATATGCTATATATGTGCAACTTACGGATGACTTGCCAAAGTACTCAAGGCTATTGCGGTTTAGTAATACCTGAATAATATAATGGTTTGAAAAAGTTTTTTGGTAGCCGCTTTTAAGGATAGGCTTGAATCTATTTGAATCTGTAAACACACCACCTATATTTTCTAGTACGGCACCACTACGAACCCTTTCAAGCCAACCCGGTGGAATCATCCAGTTACTCATACGATATGAATATCGTAAAATATTTGTTGGGCAAATGTCTGCTAAACATAAATGCGTCAAGCCTAAACCAAGCACGACCAAGCATAATTTATAATTTAAAATTTTTCCCATAACTCAAATAGCGTTCTTTTATTGATTTAATGAGTGAGGCGTAATTCAATTTAGTTGAATTATGCAGAAGTAACTGTCGGTAAACCAGACGGCCATTAGGTGCGATAACATATATACCACGGGCTTGTGATTTTTGCGGCCGATCCGGGCCAAAAAAACAAAGAAATACGGAACTTTGATAGGCTGACGTCATAATTAAATTTTTATATCCGTGTTTTTGTACTAAATATTTTTGCGTAAATTCAGCCACTTCAAAAGGTGTTGCCGTATCGACTGCCACAATAAATATAATACCAGGTAGCTTTGTAGCAAGTCGATCTAATTTTTTTATTTCGTTAATACTGCTTTGCTTTGTTAGATCATGTATCGATGCAATCACCTGAATAGCTCGGGCAGGACCACCAAAAACATACATTTCATAGCCGCCACCACCCGCATAATTTTCCGGAACCACAAATTGTACTGATGGAACATGTGGCGTTTGACCTCCGATACTGACCGCACCACGATCAAGATGGAAAAGAGCACCCTCTCGAACAACAGAATATCGGTCCTCAAGTGATGGTTTGGATTTTGTACAAGAGGCCAGCAGGGTCGCTTCAGATGCTATTCCATGAGCCATAACAAAAAAACTACTTACGACGAACAGCGGTACATAAAAAATAGATTTTTTCGAAAAGATCATGCTATCGCCATCTGGTTTGTTTACCGTTATCCTTACTCACCCCTAACCAATATTCGATCAATTATTGATCCATATACAATGAAATTCACTTAAGCGAGAAAAGGTGAGAGTATGATCGTTTGTACTAAAAATGCAAGTAAATTCACTATGCAGTTGACACGCGATCCACAGTCCGACAGACTGCTACTGTAGATAATTACCATTACGCAGACAATGACAGAATCAATATCCTATAAAAATAAACGTTTTAGAGCTGATCGTGTAAAGATTTTGCGGCAAATGACCGGGTTATCTCATGTAGAGTTTGATACACAGTTTGACATACCTATCGGCTCCTCAGAAAACTGGGAATCTGCTCATTACGGTGGCCTCACTGATATGGCAGCACAAAAAATAGTCGAATCGGCCCCGAAACTAGGCCTTAGCTGTTCCTATACCTGGCTAATGGACGGCCTGGGCGTTGGACCACTGTATTCAACTAGCTCCGATTCAGCGTTGAAACAACGTCACAACAGATCAAACCCTGCGGAACAAGTTCAACTGATTTATCAAGAATTGCTTATTATTCGAAAATTTTACAATAATGATGTCATTCATAGTGTGGTAGAAAACGATGGCATGCTACCTTTTTTAAAGGTAGGTGATTATGTCGCGGGTCCCCGCTATTATGCTTCTCAAGTAGGCCAATTAGTGGGAGAGAACTGTCTCGTAGAGCTAGAAGATAAGCGTATTTTAATTCGTCAAATTAAAGAGATGCAAGCGCAACGCTATACTTTAGTTTGTTTGAATCCTTACACATCACTACCACTACCCGCTTTGTATGATACTAAAGTCATTAGTGCGGCACCTATTTTATGGGTAAGACGCTTAGATTGCGTAGTTTGATTACCATATATTTTTACAGCGATGCCAAACAACAGGAGCTGCATTAATAAGCTCAACATTGTATAGCACTACTTCTTTTATTGACGCATAAACATTGGTACAAATGAGCGTGTAGCGGTCATTTTCAGTTTTTT
Source organism: Coxiella sp. (in: g-proteobacteria) (assembly GCA_002732805.1). Lineage (GTDB taxonomy): Bacteria > Pseudomonadota > Gammaproteobacteria > Coxiellales > Coxiellaceae. The sequence continues at coordinate 2,189 of NVSS01000142.1, read as the reverse complement.
CTTTTATGTTTCTTAGTAGCATTTGTCCATCAGATATTTGCACAATACAATCCAGACCTATTAAGGATTCAATTTTACTTTTATGGTAGCGTATTCCTGCAATATATTCTCCAGGTTGATATTTGGGCGACATGCCATCATCCTCAACTTTCAACTCCAAGGTGTCTTTGTAATATTTGCGAAAAGATAAAAGCTCCTTAATGATGCGCTCTTCCTCCTTGTTCTCCAGGAAAATAGAATTTTTGAGAATGGCATTTTGTTTCTCATCGAATTGTTCAGACATCGTGGGTTCACTACCAATACCAAATAAGAGCCACTCTCTAGTAAAGCTAATAGCATGATCATCACACATTGCTTTAGCAATAAGGACAGCATTTTTGGGGAGACATTTTTTGAAAATCTTTTGTTCCCAATTTATATAGGTCTTGAGTTTGATACCATATTGGTCCGACACTTCTTTTCGTGAAAGATTTGCCAACGTTCGTAGTCGCTTCAATCTGGTAGCTTGACTTGCGGGACTCGATTTTTCATCTGCTGAATGATTCATGGTTACTGTTGTTCTCTATTAATGCCGTTCTTAATGGTAACATCAAATTAAGTAAGTTGCTCAGCCACCACCCAACCCGCTTTAGGACGCCAACAGCCTAAAACCATAAAATGGTGCGTTACATACCTTTTATATTTATCGCTAAATTTGATTAATTTTATATCAATAATTAATTTTTTGAATTATATTTCCTATATTAAAGCATATTATTATCTTTACAATTTATTTTATTATGATTATAGTCATCTTTAGTTTTTTATGGATACATAAAAAATAATATAATGGTTTAGTTCACACCATTTAATACGGTGGCCGTGAACATTAATAACCAGCAAACTAAACAAGATAGGAGTACTTTTATATGTTTAATAAATCGACAACCCACAAAGGCGCTAATGGTAAACCGACCGGCTCTAGCAGTACATTTGGCGGCACAACAACCCACAAGAACTCTAGTGGTGCAGTGACTGGCTATAGCAGCACATTTGGCAGCACAACAACCCACAAGAACTCTAGTGGTGCGATGACTGGTTCTAGTAGTATATTTGGCAGTACAACAACCCACAAGAGCTCCAGTGGCAAATCGATTGGCTCTAGTAGCTTATTTGGCAGCACAACAACCCACAAGAGCTCTAGTGGTGCGGTGACTGGTTATAGTAGTACATTTGGCAATACAACTGCGCACAAAAGCTCTAGTGGTAAATCGACTGGTTATAGTAGTAGCAAGATGCCTGCCTCACAAAGTTTTGGTAAGTCTCATTAAGATGTAAGTTCGGCTGTAAGCCTGCCCCTGGCCCAGTGGGATGATCTGCTCTATATCCCTCTGGGCAAGGTGTCACATTAGACATAATTTTGCATATCCGTCTTTTTTCAATCAATTAGCAATTAAAAACACGGCACATAAAAATCAAGGTGTTAACTCACTGAAAAATACCCAATATCGAAAGTTATGCCTAATGTGACACCACTTACTTTATATAGGTCTTGAGTTTAATACCATATTGGTCCGACATTTCTTTTCGCGAAAGATTTGCCAAAGTCCGTAGTCGCTTCAATCGGGTAGCTTGACTTGTGGGGCTCGATTTTTCATCTACTGAATGATTCATGGTTACTGTTATTCTCTAGTGATGCTGTCGTTAATGGTAACACCAAAAATAAACAAGTGACACACCACTGTATATTTCATCATAAATGATGAATCAACGTGAATACTCAAAACAGTCAAACAGTTAACCAAGCCGCTCTTTCCCTCAAAAATTAAGCTGTCATACCAGACCTATAAAGGTGTTATTCACACCTTATCTGTAAATTAATTAAATCAGCTTATCTTTAGATCAGATCTGGTAATTTAATATAATTACCACAGATACAGAGTATTATTATCTTTACATCAGGAAGTGAAATAGTATACCAAATTATTGGTGGTTCTCAAAGACTATTTGAAGATGGGCACAAAACTAAGAATGTTTCAGCACTTGCAATTTCAAAGGATAATAAACTTCTATCAAGTTGCTCATCGAATATTGATGAGAATGGAACTGCCCCAGTGATCATTTGGGATTTAAAAAATGGATTTAAAAAGAAGTATGAATTGAGATCACATCAGATAGGAGTTAGAAACATTCTTTTCTCAAGTAATGGA
>NVSS01000141.1 GCA_002732805.1 Coxiella sp. (in: g-proteobacteria) | reverse complement strand
CGTCCCAATCTTGGCACCACGGTGTCATTTTAAAGGCCAGATCCATAAAATCGTGGGTAAGCTCACTGCGAGCACGATAAGCTCAAGCGGTAGGCCCATGCGAATATAATCGGTGAATTTATAGCCACCAGGCCCCATGACCAAGGTGTTATTTTGATGGCCGACGGGCGTTAAGAAGGAACAAGAGCTCGCGACCGCAACGCCCATCAGGAAGGGGTCGATATTGACATGCAGCGTATTGGCGATACTGACGGCAATGGGGGCCATGACAATCGCAGTCGCGGCATTATTCATAAAGTCAGAGATCGTCATCGTAATCACCATCATAATCAGCAGAATCCATGTCGGTGACATGTGATGTGCTGATGCAGCGAGCCAAGTGGCGATCATGGTGGTGCCGCCGGTGGTTTGTAGCGCGCTACCAATTGGAATCATCGCAGCTAATAAAATAATAATTGGCCAGTCGATACCTTCATAGAGGAGTTTGACGGGGATCCAGTTAAAGACCACCATAATGAGCACAGCCCCACCAAATGCCACTTGAACGGGAAGGAGTTGTGTTGCCGTCAGTATAATAGCAATCAGAAAGGTAATGAGTGGTAGGTACATTTTCCATGACGTTTTAACTTGGATGTCGCGTTCGACCAAGGGTAAAAAACCCATGTTGGCAATGTTTTCGGAAAGGCTATCGCGCGGGCCTTGCAATAACACCACATCACCTGCTTTTAAGTTTACATGATGCAACCGTGTTTTAAAGGGTTTTCCTTCTCGTGAGATGGCCACTAAATTAATGCCGAAGCGTGATCGGATGCGTAGGGATTGAGTAGAACGACCTTCAATACGTGATCCTTGAGGTACGACTGCCTCCATGAGATTGATGTCACTGGTTTTGAGTTCATCGTCGGTGATAGGTTTATCGGTTGCTAGTTGCGTTTTCGTTTTACTTATAAAATCCTTGATGATATCGGTAGACGCTTGAATGATGAGCAGATCATTGGTTTCGATGGTGAAATCTTTAGGGAGCGTGGTATGTTTTACTTTATTACGGATAATAGCCAGATACGAATAATCCAGCTTGAGTTCTTTTTTGATTTTAGCGAGGGACTTATCGACGATTACTGATGTGTCTGCCACCTTGACTTCAAAAATATAATCCTCAACATTAAACATGTCTGAGACACTCTTAGGCACTTTGCGCTTATTTGGAATAAGGCGAAAACCAATAAAAATAACGAACAACACGCCGGCAACCGCTACGATGGCACCAACGGGTGTGAAATCAAACATGGAGAAGGCATGCCCTGTAATTTCTTGACGGTAAGATGAAATGAGTAGATTCGGTGGGGTACCAATAACCGTGGTGAGCCCGCCTAATCCTGACGCAAAGGCAATGGGCATTAGTAATAAGGACGGTGAGCGCTTGTGCTTAATCGCGGTTTTAATGGCAACGGGCATGATTAAAGCTAGAGCGCCGACATTATTCATGAAACAAGACAGCAACATCGCAATAATGCTCAAAGAGGCAATATGCAGCATCGGTGTTTCCGTAAGAAAATCAACTTTGGAGATGAAATTATTGAGGATACCGGAGCGGGTAATCGTTTGTGAGATCACCATCACACACGCAACGGTGATGACCGCAGGGTTAGGCAGCCCCGCATAAATTTGAGAGAGCGGCACAGCGCCGACAGCAGTCGCTGCAAAGAGTGCGATCAACGCCACGATGTCATAGCGCCAGCGACCCCAGATAAAGAGGGTCATAGCGAGGATCAAAATGATGATGACTTTATAAGGATCCATATTATGCTATTATACGTCATACCTATGGACATTAAAAAGCAAAAGCGGTTATTTATCGGATTCTCCATCAGTGATGATGACGGACGCGCGCTTATAGCTCACGTTAAAAATTCAAATCCAGCCTTATCTCCTTCAATTAAATGGACTATTGATGGTAACTTTCATGTAACAAGTCACTTTTTGGGAGAAACGGATGAGGCCGCAATCCCGGCTATCTGCGAGGCCATGGATAATTTGGTCGTAGATCAGAAGAGCACCGCTATTGAGGTCACTAAGCTGGCTAATTTTCCGCAAGGAAAGGCACGTCTATTAGCGGCGTATATAGCGCCAAATACATTATTAACGTCGATACACCAACAATTGGTATCATCCCATCAACAGCAGGCGTATTTACCACATATCACATTAGCGCGTGGATTGGCGAAAACAGATAAAGTTCAGATTGAAGTTACAAGTTATAATCTATCGCTAACGCACTTACTTTTATATGAAAGCTTCGTAATACCTACGGGAGCACCCTACAAAATAGTGCATAAGACAGCGCTTTTTTGATGTCGGTCATGGTCACTGCTTAAAGCGACTGCAATACATGATAAAAGACGCTAAAGTATCCCCTACATTTTAAATACTTAAAGTTTTAGATGAACACATGGATGTGTTAGGCATGAAATCAAAGCTTAATCTCCAGGTGTACTAGGGAGATAAATCATGAGCAGAGATAAAGTTCAGAGAGTTGGGGCGGGTCAATCAGAGGCCATGTTCAGGTTACTATTGGATGCATCTAAGGGAATAGCAGTTTCTAATGTCGATGATGCGGCCTTTTTTGAAGCAGTTAAACAATTATTTCACCGCGTTCGTTGGATCTGTGAAGCAGCGTTACAAGTTGAAGATCGTGAACGATGTTCGACAGGGCGGAGTAAGTACACGATTCCTAAGCTCATGGTAACGCATGCACTTAGAACGGACGGAATTTTCACAAAAGAAGAATTAGCGACACTAGGTGTATGGATGACCGATAAGCGTTTCGTTTATACGGTTACCCATTTATCATATTGGATTACGGGTAATCTTAGGCAGCTTGTTAGCTATGAGCCGTTACGTGAAATGTCTGCTGTAGACCAGCAGGTGATTGGATTTATTGGAACGCGGGTACCCCGATTTTTTAATTATATCGTTGAAATTTTTGGCCAAACATATGCTGATAAGGGGCCTTTTGGAACAGAGGTGCTCAGTAGTATAGGCGCTGCTATTCGAAGACGAACAGCCGTTCGTGATTTTGATAATTTTAAACGCATCGAGTTTTTGGTGGACTTCGCACAAACGTATTTTGTAACGATGGATCGTGACACGCAAGCATACAGCGCTGCTGAATCCGGTGAACTAATTAAAGCACATGCTGACGCTTCAAAGGTTTTAATTGCAGCAAAAGAAAGAGTTTTAACGCAAGAAAAACAGAACCGGTTCAAAGCAAGTCAAGCGCGTTCACGTAGAGAGATCAGGGACTATCTGCCGGTTATATTTGAAGATCTGGGAATCGTTCAGCAATGCGGTGAGATGGCTCGTGACTATGCGACTGAAGCGCTGATGGACAAGCAGTCTCTTGCTGTGGAGCTTATTTCAGAAATTGTTCGAGCATCACGCGAAGCGAAGTACCCAGCAGCTGGCAATGCCACTGGACGCAATGGGTGGAAACTGCCGATGTTTATCTATGACATTATTTTTGAACGTGTGCATGGCTCCATACGCTCTATTTTTTTAGACTTACAGGGTGATGACCTTATTGATTTCTTTGAAATTATGCTGATAACACTGAATAGAATGGCTAAAGGTAAATTTAGTCGCTCGGTAAAGGAAACGATTAGTGATGCATTTGATGGCATTGATTCAGATATTTTAAAAAAGCTTAGGAAGGTGTTGCCGGCCTCAATTTATAACGAGCTGTACTTTGATATGCTATCGTTTGCAGATACGGGTACGAGCCACCGAAGCGTAGCAGGCGTGCTTGCGGCTCGATTTAGTCAGCATGATGGCGAAGGTCTACTACAAGAGCACACGTTTCAATGGCGGCGTGACTGCCTGCACATCGAATTTTTACAACAGTATGGATCCGCTCCGCAAGAGGATATAGCGGAGGTTGGTACAATTGAAGCTGCCTATAATAGGCACTGCCAAGCTGTTAGTGGTGTAGACAGTTCAGCCGCGCTGGCAGAAATGGTGGTGATAGCGCGTCAGCGTGCATCCGCCATGAAACAACTGATAGCAACACTAGGTCTAGATTATCGCTTTAAGTTAGCACATTTTGTATATTCCCATTTTTCTGATTCCATGATGGAGCCGGATGCTTGTAAGCGCTTTCTTGAGACTGAGCACGACGATTTAGTTACCTTAATAAAAGGTAAACTGCAAATCAGAAAACTGAACGACAGACATACGTATGACTATAGATATGCTTTCTATCGTGTTGTGTTTGGAAAGGATGTTCCTGACGATCTAACGAAAGAGCAGATAGCGCAAGCACTAGCCCCACGCCTTCTCAGTTTTTATCGTGTCGTGTTTGGAGAAGATATTCCTGACGACCCAACTGAAGAGCAGATGGCACAAGCACTAGCCTTGCACCTTCGGAGGCTCTATAAAAAACATGCACCTATTAATAAAGCAGCTGATGAATACACGAGGGAAGCCTGTAGAGACTTTACGGCCTCTTGCGATGAACAGCAGACGATTAATGCTGAAACAGAGTTGGCATTTGCACGATACCAACGTTTAATTGAATCTGCGCGAAACAACTATGAGCGATTAGTACAGGCATCTTATGCTGAGAACAACATATTACAATGTGAAACGGTACTCGCAACCGGTGTGGGGGATGCGGTCGATGCACGATCCAAAATTGGTGCTCATATCAGCTTAATGAAGGCTCAGTGGGCACGCTATTTATGCGTTGAAGCGGAGTATTTGTCGGCCTGTAACTCTGATGATTTGCGAGCGATATTATACGAAGATGAGCTTGTTCGCATTGAGGAAGGCTATGAGGATGCTTGTAAGCAGCCTAGACATGTCCAGTTGCTTTGGATTGCAGCGAGGGAGCGCAGCGCCGCTAAAAAAGCGGCGCCCAAACGATTTGGAGTTGATGTGGGCTCACATGCATCGGCATCTTCCGTGCCCAGCACCCATTCACGACAACATGTAGAGGCAGATAGGGCAATTGCGGCCTGTGCTGTAACATACTTTGATTCAACCTACGCAGAATACGCTAGGACGATAAAACCCAGTCCTTCAAATTTACGTGTGCAGACAAGCTATGGTGTTCGGGGGATGCGTGACGATGAGCAAGCAATGGCAGACACCGAAAATGACGATCGCTTTTTACGAGTGCGCGCACGCCGATTCCATGATAAAGAGGCCGCACGAGAATTAAGAGAGCGACATGCTAGTCGACGTGTGCATAATTGGAAAATAGCCCGTTATGTCGGATTGGCCATGCTGGGGATTGCTGGTTTAGTAACATTAGGAGCGGCAACAGCGGCAACCTTAGGACTTATTCATTTAGCGTGGGTTATTCCTACGATTTATTTCGCTGCGGGCGGTTCAGCAACATTCCTTTCGGGTGTGGGAGTCACACTCAGTGCCTCATCGCGCCGGCAAAAAATTGCGGATGGGTTTAGTTGGATTGGTGGCGGCATTAGAAATTTGATAATGTGTTGCATGAGATCGCGGGTGCAAGATGGTGCGGGACAAAGACCGGATTCGCCATTAGTGCGCGGTGGAAGTAGACTCAAAAAAGGAACACCTCCAGTCGTCGTTGACGAGATAACGGTCGCTGCTAATGGCGACGACGCGGTTGCTGCTGTGCAAGATCTCGCTAGAAAGCAGCTTGTTGCCGCATTAACCCTAGCGAACGATCCAAGCAGCGTGACGACCGTTAATGGCATACGTCGAGGGCATCGTGCTTCGGTATCAGGCAGTGCAGAGCTGCTCGCACAAAGTGGCATCTTTACGGATCCAGCGCAGGCCGAGCAGGCCCGCATGGATCACCTGGTGGTTATGCGAACTTGGCGTACCGGGTTAGAAGGCTGAGTTTTCAGTCTCAAGAAAGGCGATTTCATCTTCGTTGGAGTCGCGATTGAGTGCCTCGTTACGGTGTGGAAAACGGTCGTATTCTTGAATAATGGTGTAGTGGTCAATCGCAAATTGGTAAAACTTATTGGCGGCTTCTTTATTGTTTTCATCAGCGGCGTCCGCGAGTTTTTGATAAAGTGCAAGTGACGTTTCTTGTTTATCTATTTTCTCTGAATGCTCGAAAGGCAAATAGTAAAAAGCACGCTGAAAAAACGGAAGCTCTTGATCAAATCCACCAATGATGCCTCCTTGAGCAATAGCGAGTGCTTCGGCATCACCCGTGTAGGCATTAGCGGTGTCTCGGTAAATATGGCGTGAAAATTGATCCAGTAAAAGAATTAAGGCGAGCGTACCTTCAGGTGTTTTGCGCCAACTCTGGTAGCCACCGTTACGTGCCGCAATGACATCCATATGAAAATATTTTTTGACCTCCATATCAATATCGGTACCATGCGACCACCACAGTTCATTGCACTCATCAAGTCGGTCTGGGTGGTTGTCAACATCGTTAAACCAGTAGTCGAGTATTTGTTTTTGCTTGTCTGCCATAGTTGTGTGCCGCTCCTAGAATGAATGGGGGTAGTCTACCATTAAACATGAGGCTGTTACAATTTGAGGTTTCGGTGCCAGATACGCTTTCGGTGCCAGGTACGTACCAGGTACCATTTGG